>MIBM01000429.1:2278-4463 GCA_001830645.1 Spirochaetes bacterium RIFOXYC1_FULL_54_7 | reverse complement strand
ACAGCCAGATCCACGTCGTAGCGGTCACCCACGGCCAGGCAGACCGAAAACCCGTCCGCAGGGTCTGTCCCCATCCCGGCAGACTCTGTCCCCACCGCATACCCCGCAGCCAACAGAAAAGGTTCCCGGGCCGGTTTGGACTTCATCGTGTCGTCAAGACCGACCACGCGGTCAAAAAGGTCTGCCACTCCCAGGGCCTGCAGGGTGGCCTCCCCGGTGGCGCGGGGGTTGTTGGTCAGGGCGACCAGAGCCAGGCCGCGGCCGCGGAGCTGTACAAGCGTTTGCCGGAGGGTGGGGTCTGTCCCCAGGAAGCGGTCCGGTTTGATCAGCCGCTCCCGCCAGGCCACGCTGGTGGCCATGTCTATGCCCAGAAAGGCCATTGCGTTGCCCAGGCTGGTGGTCTGCGTACCCTGCGCGGAGGCAACGGAAGCCCTGGCGTCGGCCACAGCCTTCTGCGCCACCTCGATGCTCCAGCTGCGGACCCTGGCCAGTTCCTCGATGAGTATGTCGATCTGGTGCTTTACATAGCCGGGGTGCTGGTACAGGGTGCCATCAATGTCGAAGATGACCGCCCGAACGACGGGCGGCAGGCGGTGGACTCTCAATCCAGCAGTAGGGTGGGCTGCTGGATGCCGTGGGCGGCTATGGCCTTTTTCATCTTCTTGGCTATGAGTTCGCGGTTATCCATCATGGGCGACAGGCTGCGGTTGTGGTGCAGCAGCGAAATTATCTGGGCAAACAGAGTGGTCACGTCGGCCTCGATATACCATTCCTTTTTAAGGAGTTCCTCGTGGTGTATGGCGTTGGTGCCTATGATGCGGTAGAACTGCCCTTCCTGGTAGGCCTTCTCGAAGTCGTCTACCGCGGTGGCAGAGAACATGGGCAAGGACACCGCACAGATCACCTTGTTGGCGCCCTGTTCCTTCAGATAGCGCATGGCCTTGAGGAGGGTGCCGCCGGTACCAAGCATATCGTCTGCCATGAAGACCGTCTTGCCGGTTATGTCACCCAGGAGCTTCATTTCGGTGATGTTGTTGTCGTTGGCGTTCTTGGTCACCTTGGAGTAGTCCCGCTCCTTGTACAACAGGGCCAGAGGCTTCTGCAGAGTGCTGGCGTAGAACTTGTTGCGGTCCACTGCTCCGGTGTCGGGGGACAGGACCACCAGATTGTCGTCGGTCACATCGATGATCCCCGCAAGCTTCTCTATCACCTGGAAGGACGCGTGCAGGTTCTCAAGCCTCAGTTTGTTGAAGCAGTTTTCAATTTCCCGGGAGTGTACGTCCAGTGTGATGATGCGCGCCACTCCCAGATGCTCCATGATCTGGCCGAAGCGGGCTGCGGTCAGGCCCTCGCGGCCTTTCTTCTTGTGCTGCCTGGAGTAGGGGTAGGTAGGAAGGACCAGGGTTATCCGGCCCGCACCGGACTGGATGGCCGCGTCTATGGTCACCATGAGGTTGAAGATATGGTCGTTCACCGACAGGCGCACCTCGTCGCGGCCATCGTTGAACGTGCACGGCAGACGGTTTTCTGTGTCCTGGAAGATGTACAAGTCCTGGCCCCGGATGGAATCCAGGATCTCCGTCTTTATTTCTCCGTTTGGAAACCAGGTGTTGCGGGTCTTCACATTGAAGCGCGGCGCCCGGTATTCGCTTACCTTGCCTGGGATGTACAACAAGGACGACTGGATATCGTTCCCGAAGTTGATCTTTGTGGTTACTTCTTCTTTTGACAGATGATAGCGCTCGGCCATCACCTGGGCCTTGCGTTCAAAGCGCCGCCGATAGATCGTGGACAGGCGCTTGACCACCTGTTCGGCAAAGCGTTCGCCGCCAGGGCAGGCCAGAAGCCCGAGTCTCGTAGTATCGGAATAATTCAACGCGTGCGCCTTGTGGGGAAGAGTTGCCCCAAAGTAGCCTCTCATGGGCTTCTTGGTCAAGAACAGGTTAAAAAGCCGATGCTGATCGAAGGTGCCAGACACCTTCGGTATTACTTCTTGCCTATCCTGATGACAATCTCCCCGTCCGGATCGGTCTTCTTCAGCGCTTTGACCAACCCAAGGACAACATTCTCCACCAGGTCCTTCACAAAGGGGTTCATCGGCACCTCGGCGCTGGAGATGGTAATACTGACGTTGCGATCTTCCATGGTTCCTCCCGAAAAAAGTGGTTGCAGCAAGTGGTCTATG
>MIBM01000429.1:1391-2270 GCA_001830645.1 Spirochaetes bacterium RIFOXYC1_FULL_54_7 | reverse complement strand
TCCGGAGCGTAGACTCTTAGTCCAGCTTCCCGAGCCGTCTCTGCCAAGGCTGCATGGCCTGTTACAAGTACATCGAAACCGGAAAGCGGCTGCTTGAGGGCTGCCTCGTCCCGGGCCGCCCCACCTACCAGTACCCTCACCGCCCCGTCCACCAGATGGCCTTCAACCAGTACCGCCCTGGCTGCAGGGAACAAGCGTGCAAGGAATGGCCTGTCCCAGTCAGCCGGGGTTGGTATGGACACCACCGTCTCGGCCTCCGAAACCAGCGCCGACTCGGCTCCGGCCTGGAGGAAGCGGCTGCTGTCCTTGCCCGGGAGGTTGAAGCTCCTCCCATGATGCACGCACTTGGCCGCCCCTACCGTAACGCCCCGGGCAGTCAGTTCCGCGGCGCAGGCCTCTATGAAGCCCGTTTTACCCGTATTGGACCAGCCTATGAAACAGGCAACGGGAATTGTCGAAAGCTCGTGCGTGGCTTGTTTCATGGGCCGATTGTACCAGCCACCGCCTCAGGTGGCAATATCAACCGTATCCTGGTCTCCTGCCCGAAGCCCCAGCCGCCGCCCTCCCGGTCCTCGGGCGCTTCGACCCGTATCAAGTCATACCGTCGGAGCCCGAAGAACCCAGCCTTCGTCGCCGCCGGATCGCCCTTCCTCGCGGAGAACGGGAATCGCCCCCGTTGCCCGCACAAAAGATAACGCACCCTGCCAGCCTTGTTCAGCATAGGCTCGGAGACCACCCGGTAAGACTGGTCATCGGGAGCAGCTCTGCCCCCTGAAAGGCCTCGCGCAGGTGGCCGCAGCACCAGCCAGAACATCTTGATCTTCTCCCGGTCCAGTCCGGCTCCTTCGGCCAGGCTTCGTACCGATTCCGGCATGGCCC
>MIBM01000429.1:0-1257 GCA_001830645.1 Spirochaetes bacterium RIFOXYC1_FULL_54_7 | reverse complement strand
GGCTGCAGCCGTTCGGCTCACCAAGTTTGCCCGACGTTCGACCCGGACCCTTTGATCCGGCTCACCCGCTCCCAGCTCGTTCAGGCAATGGCCAAGGATGACCAGGTCGAACTGTCCGGCAGGGATGGATTCCGGTGCCTCGAGGTCTGCCTGAATGCAATGGACATCGGCTGATTTGGCTGTGCGCGAAGAGTGGATGTGTGCTCCGGGGACAGAGGCTTCCTCTCCGGGGGCATAGACTTGTCCGGCATACCGGCCGGGGTCGACCAGCAGCCGTTCGGCCAGCCTCAAGGCCGCCCCGGAATGGTCTACCAGGTACAAGAGTGTAGCACCCCGGTCAAAGGCGGCCGCAGCCATGGGTCCGGGACCCGCGCCAAGGTCCAGCACCCGCAAGAGGCGCAGACCTCCAAGCTCCATTACCCGTGAAGCCTGGGCATACGAGACAGGCCAGTAATAGGAAAGATAAGCCTCGAGCAGAGCAGGATCGTCCATGTACGATGAGCCTGCCAACCGACGCTCCCCGGTAAGACCCCGTTGCAGGGCCAGCACGGACAGCGCGGCGTTCCGGGTGGCTATACGTCCGCGGGCGGGTAGCCCGCCTCCGACAGTATGCCGGCCAATACCGCAGCATCGCTGTCGCTCTCCACAGCCACCGTCTTGCCGGTCAGATCAACTGTCCAGGCCTTGGCCTTGCCGGAAGCATCCAAGGCCTTCTCTATGTGTGTCCTGCAATGGTTGCATGACATATCGGGGACGGTAAAAACATGCTTCATCTGAATACTCCTAAGTATGTCGGAATTTCAAAGATACTCCGACCCATGTCCCCAGGCAAGCCACCAAGCCCTGTCAACAAGCCACCAAGCCCTGTCAGCCAGCCCTTGGCAGAGGCGGCCGCAGATCCGGGTCGTCATCCTTGTGGTCATCCTGGCGTCCATGGCCTTCATGCCCACCAGGAACAGCACCTGGCTCATCGCATCCAACAGAGCCTCGGGCAGCGGCGCTCTGTCCCCGTTCGAATGCGGATCCAGGGCAAGAAGTTCGTTGCCATAATCCGCCATAAACGGAGGATCCGCCCTGAAAGTTTCCATGATGGAAGATCCAGAGGCGGAACGTGCCACTGTTCCAGATGCTGGCCCCGGAGCCATGTTCGATACCGCCGGCATATGTCTGCATAAGGCAAACGAGCTCTGTCCCCGTTTGTCACGCACCGCCGAGAAGGCAAAGAGCCTGCAGACCAGCGGGCGGGCCTCATAGACC
>MIBM01000428.1:3901-4205 GCA_001830645.1 Spirochaetes bacterium RIFOXYC1_FULL_54_7 | reverse complement strand
TGAGGAGGGCACCCGCATAGCCGGATCCATATCCCTGTACACGGCGATGTTCTCCTTTACCCTGATCTTCCCTCTCTTTGCTCTGACCCTGCTGTTTGCCATGGGTGCGAGCGACATGATCCTGCGTCCTGTCCTGGCCATGAACCACGCCATACGGTCAGTGCGGGCAGGAGAGCGGCGGATACGGTTCCTGGCCAAGCCAGGTGACGAAACAGGTAGGCTCATGGAGTCTTTCAATCTCATGCTGGATGAACTGGATCGCAGGCAGGGAGCCGAACTCCGAAGCGAGAAGATCATCCTGTGG
>MIBM01000428.1:0-3893 GCA_001830645.1 Spirochaetes bacterium RIFOXYC1_FULL_54_7 | reverse complement strand
GGCCAGGAGGCTGGCCCATGAACTGCGCAACCCGCTCACCCCCATCCGCTTGAGTGCCGAGCGGATCCTGAAGCGGTGGAAGGCAGATCCGGAATCCGCCAGCAGCATACTGGAGGCCTCAATGGTGGCAATCATCCAGGAAACCATGAACATGGAGGCTCTGCTGACCGAGTTCAGGGACTTTGCCAGACTACCGGATCCCGAGAAGGACTGGGTAAAACTACGGCCGTTGGTTGAAGAAGTTGTCCACCTCTATTCGGCATCCTGGCCACTCTTGTCGATAGACACCACCGGAATAGACCCGGAAACTGCCATAAAGGTGGACAGGGGCCACATCAAGCAGGTACTGGGCAACCTCATTTCCAATGCAGCGGAGGCCACCGGAGGTACAGGCCGGATCTGGATAGCCAGCGAGCTTGTCAAAACTCCGGATTGCCGATATTGTAGGATCCTGTTCAGGGACAATGGCAGGGGCATTCCACCGGAACACAGAGACAAAGTGTTTCTACCATACTTCAGCACCAAGGCGGACGGTACCGGCCTCGGACTTGCGATCGTCGAACACATCGTTGTAGCCCACGGAGGCCGCATCCGCTTCGATTCGACGGAAGGGACTGGAACCGTGTTCTACATAGACCTGCCGAAAGATGAAGAAACCCAATAAGGAAAAATCCGCATGAGCGCCATCCTCGTCATTGATGACGAACCGGGGATAAGAACAACCGTCAAGGACATCCTGGAGGACGAAGGCCACCGGGCCTTCTCCGCCGAAGACGGCCCGGCAGGGCTGGAAATCCTCAAACGCGAGCGCATTGATGTTGTCCTGCTGGATGTCTGGTTACCGCGCATGGGCGGCATAGATGTGCTCAAGGCCATAAAAGCCAACTATCCTGCAATCGAAGTCATCGTTGTCTCCGGCCACGCATCCATCGACATGGCCGTCAGCGCCGTAAAGCTTGGCGCCTTCGACTTCATAGAAAAGCCACTTTCCATCGAGCGACTCGTAACCGCGGTGAGGAACGCCCGCGCCCTGTCCAGCCTGCGTCTGGAGAACGCCAAGCTCAGGCGCAACACAGTCGAGGATCCCGAGCTTTTCGGCACTTCTCCGGCCATGGACCAGGTACGGGAGTTGATCCACCAAAGCGCCGATTCGGATGCCAGGGTACTCATTACCGGCGAGAACGGCACGGGGAAGGAGATGGCCGCCCGAAGCATCCATGCCCAATCGGCCAGGGCAAGTGGTCCCTTTGTGGCGGTGAACTGTGCGGCCATGCCGGATACCCTCATAGAGAGCGAACTCTTCGGACACGAAAAAGGATCCTTTACCGATGCTTCCTCACGGCGCAAAGGCAAGTTCGAGACGGCCCATACCGGCACCCTCTTCCTGGATGAGATAGCCGACATGTCCCTTCAAGCCCAGTCCAAGGTATTACGGGCCATCCAGGGAATGCGCTTCGAACGCCTTGGCGGCGAGGAAACCCTGGAAGTGGATGTACGTATCATCGCCGCGACCAACAAGGACCTCAAACACGAGATAAGCAGAGGAACCTTCAGGGAAGACCTCTTCTTCAGGCTCAATGTGATACCAATCCGCATGCCAGCACTACGCGATCGTCCCGAAGACATACCTGTACTGGCCGCACGTTTTCTGGCCACGTACGCTGCCAAGGATTCCAGCCCCAGACTGCTTTCCACAGGAGCGGCGGAAATACTGGCTGCCCACCCCTGGCCGGGCAACGTACGGGAACTGAAAAATTTCATAGAACGGGTGTCGGTGATGTGCGACGACAATCCCGTTCCAGAGTCGGCGGTACGGCATTTCCTGGCCGGTCTGGACGGAAAACCAGAGACCCGGGCAGTGGATAGCCTCTCGGAACTGGTTGACCTGCGCCTGACAGGCGCAAAAGATGCCTTCGAACGAAAATATCTGGTTCACAACCTGAGAAAACATGATTATAATATTGCCCGTACAGCCGAAGGCATCGGCGTGTACCCCAGCAACCTGCATGCAAAGATCAAGAAGTACGGAATAGAGGTCGGCGAATGAAAATGTTGACCGAACGTCAGAAGGAAGTACTCGATTTCATCGAGCACTACATCGACACCCACCCGTCTCCACCCACCATCCGGGAGATAGCCGACCACTTCACCATGTCGGTAAAAGGCGCCTACGACCACATCAAGGCCATAGAACGCAAAGGCTGCATCCGGGTCGGGGAGAACCGCTCGCGGGCCATAGAACTCATCGGCCGCCAGGCAGGGCACGGACCTACAGTGGAGGTGCCCCTCCTTGGAGAGGTAGCCGCAGGCAAGCCCATCTTTGCCGAGGAGAACTTCGATTCCACCGTACACGTACCATCCTCCATGACCGGAAACACCCGTTGCTTTGCCCTGCGGGTACGCGGGGACAGCATGATAAACGCCGGCATACTGGACGGAGACGTGGCCGTGATCGAGCAGCGCAGCGTCGCATCCAACGGAGAGATCGTCGTGGCCATGATGGAAGACTCGGTGACCCTCAAGCGCTTCTTCAGGGAAAAAGGCCGCATCCGCCTGTCTCCGGAGAATCCCGAGCACAGCCCCATCTTTACCCAGGACGTGCGTATCCTCGGCAAGCTCCGCGGCATCGTGCGTACCTACTGAGAAAGCCGCAATGGATCCTGTACTCATAGTAGGTGGCCCTGAAACCGGCCGCCTGAACGATTTCATACGCCAGAGCCGACAACGCTGTACCAAGGAATGGGGAGAGGAACCCGAAGAACACCGCCTGTACGCCCAGGACACCCCGGTAACCAGACTATTGGACCTGCTCATGAACGGATCCCTCTTTTCAGCAGGGAAGTTCGTGCAGTATCTCGGTGCCGACCAGGTGAAGGTCAAGGAAGACGCCCGCGCCCTGGCAGCCTATGCCCGGAACCCTGCAGAGCGAACCGTGCTGGTCCTGGTATCCGACGGGCTGGGCGTAGACAAGCTGATAGAGGACGCGGTTCCAAAAGACGCCAGAAAGGTGTTCTGGGAGTTGTCTGCCGCCGAGATGGGCCGGTGGATACGCGACTATTTCAGCTCCCAGGGCCTGGGGGCCGACGAAGAGGCCATCGAAGCCCTCCTTGAACTGGTGGACAACAACACCGAGACCCTGCGGACCGAATGCTCGCGGCTGTCACTCTTCTTCCCCCGCGGGGCAAGGCTCACCGAGGCGGATATAGAAGAGTATGTAGCCCACAACAGGGCTGAAGACGCCTTCAGCCTCTTCGACCGCATGGCCACCGGTAGTTTCGAGCAGTCACTGGACGTGCTGGCGGCCATCATGGCCGGCAAGGAGTCCAGCGGCGTCGGCCTGCTGGCAGGCCTTCTGTGGTGTTTCAGGCGCCTGTCATCCCTGCACGACAGCCTTGCAGCGGGCAGCCCCTACGAGCAGGCTGCCAGGAACCTGCGCATAACCCGACGCTCCACCCTGGCCGTGCACGAACAGGCCCGCCGGCGCTGGCCCCGGGAAGTATGCAGTCGGCTGGTAGCCTTCGGTGTGGAGACCGACGTACGCCTGCGCGCCTCCGGGCAGGTCCACGAGCGCGTCCTGCTGGAACTGTTCATCTACGGCTGCATGGTTACCAAGGGTCCAGTAGCCATGGAAACTCCCCGTACGAAGTATTGAGCCCCTTGGACCAGGAACTGAATCCTCCTGAACCAGGAACTCAATACTTTTGATCAGCAGAGTCACAAAGGTCTGTTGATTCCGGTGCCCTTAGTTGCCAGAGGGCTTGGGACGCCATTCATCAAACTGGAAACTCATGCGGAAGCGCTTCTTCACAAACAGGATGCTGGCCATGCCCTCTATCTGCATGGCCCCGGCCACCAGAGCTCTGTCCCCAGCCGTAGCTCTGTCCCCAGACAAA
>MIBM01000427.1:4346-8473 GCA_001830645.1 Spirochaetes bacterium RIFOXYC1_FULL_54_7 | reverse complement strand
AATCATGTCTTGAAGTCTTTCCCACAAAGTTCTCTAATCCTTTCATTGGTACTATGGATTTGTGGCTGGTACCTTCACCGGAAGTATGGATGAAGCAGGTTATAGCCGAACGCCGTGAAAGTGTTTTCCAGGTTTCTAAATGCTATCGGAATGCCGAATCCGTAGGACGTATCCACAATCCGGAATTCACCATGCTGGAGTATTATACCATCGGGGCCAAGGCCAGGGACTCCATTGCCATAACCGAAGAACTTTTCAAGGCCTGCGCCGGAGCCGAGACTCCCAAGGCCTGTCTGCCGCCCTTTGTTGAGATGAGCATGGCAGAGGCCTTTCTGTCTTTTGCGGGGATAGATCTGGAGGCCCACGACGAGGCTGGTTCACTTGCCGAGCTTGCCCGTTCCAAGGGGCTGATGGTTCCCGATGGCGCCTCCTGGGAGGATGTGTACAACCAGTCTTTCGTGAACTGGGTGGAGCCAGCCCTTCCCCAGGACCGTCCCCTTGTGCTCTCGCGGTATCCGGCGAGGGTGGAATGCCTGGCTGCCGACATTCCGGGTACACCCTGGAAGGACCGCTGGGAACTGTATGCCCTGGGGATGGAGCTGGCAAACTGCTATACTGAAAGCGCCGATCCGGAAGCTGTCCTCAGGTCGATGAAGGCTGAGGCGGCCAGGAAAGCTGGCCAGGTTTTCCCCCATCGGGTGGATTTTACTTATGCCGAAGTTTTTAATGGCTTCCCCCCTTGTTCCGGAGTGGCCATGGGTTTTGACCGCTTCTTCATGGCTTTAACCGGCAGGACCGATATCAGGGATGTATTGATTTTCCCCTTCGGGGATAGCTTTGAACGTTGGGGAGCCAAGGTTTGATACAATGAATTTAGTACGATCACGACTGTTCAGGCAACAATTCATACCCTTGTTCATGATCGTGGCGATACTGCTTGTCATGTTTTCTGCCATCATTTTTATGAGGACAAGGGAAGGAATCATAGCCAGGGAACTGCAGATAGGGACCTCCTACCGTGACGCTGTGCTCGGGTCTCTGGACCGCTGGCTGGATGATCGTGTAATCGAAACAGAACGACTTGCCAGGGAGATCGAGGCTGCTGCCGGAGACGGCCAGGATCTTGGAACGTTCTGGAAGCGCTTCTCCTCCATGACTGGCCCCGGTAGTTCATATATCGACTTTTTCCTGGTTGATACAACAGGCCTCGTCGTGGTGAGCAAGGCCCAGACCATTACTCGGGCTATCAATCTGAGCGACCGTGACTATGTGGCTGCCGGCCTGGCTGGACGGGCGTTCGTGAGTGGCCTGTTCCAGGGCAGGTTGTCGGGTACCTTTGCTTTTGCCATCAGTCAGCCGGTGCATGTCTGCCAATCGTATTGGGTGCTGGCAGGAGTAGTCTCCCTGTCAAATCTTGCGGCTATCGTGGATACCCTCGATCTTGCCGAGATTGGAAGGGCCATTTTAGTGGATCGTTCAGGTAGTATTGTCTCCAGCCCTGAATATATCGAGTCGTATGCTCTGGCAGAAAGAGACAGCAACGCTTACATGTTGACCGGTGAAGCTGCAGATCGGATATACGGTGACAAACCCGGAGCCACGCTGTATGAAGACCATCAGGGTGAGACAGTAGTAGGTGCCTGGGGCTATGTGCGGCATCTGGGGCTTGCCCTGCTTGTGGAGCTGGACAACCAGCGTGCCATGGCTCCTTTAGGTGAGCTCCTCCGTTTTATGGGACGGATTTCCATTGTGGCATTGATGGCTGTTCTCCTCACCATTTATTCATTGTCTGCGCGCCTGATAAAACCCATCACCGCTCTGGTTGCCGCAGTAGGAGATGTGAAGGATGCGGAGTTCCGGGCCAGGATAAACATGAAGACCGGTACCGAGCTGGATGACCTGATCATGGCCTTCAACGACATGGCCAGTACTGTCCGTGACCGTGAGGCAGGGCTCAAGGAATCGGCCTCCCGTGACAGCCTGACAGGCTTGTACAACCACGGCAGGATAGAAGAGTTCCTTGAACTTGAAATGCGCCGCAAACGACGTTCCGGGGAGCTCCTGTGTTTTGTGATGGCTGATGTGGACCATTTCAAGTATGTGAACGATACCTATGGACATCAGGCAGGGGACGATGCCCTCCGTGGCATAACCGGTCTCTTGAATAAGGCACTGCGTGAGGGAGACATACTCGGGCGCTACGGTGGTGAGGAATTCGCCGTAATCCTGAATGCCTGCAAGGAGACGGAAGCGGCCGCATTCTGCGAACGCATACGAAGCATGGTGGAGGCGGCCGAGTTTGACTGCGACGTACACAAGCTGAGGCTGACCATCTCCCTTGGTTTTGTATGCACTGAAACGGAGGGTTTTGTACCCTTCGATATAGTGCGCCGTGCCGACAGGGCGTTGTACGAAGCCAAGAATGCCGGCAGGAACGCCGTCAGGCAGGCCTGAGCCCGATATGCCGGAACCGGGATTCAGACTTCTGCACAGGCGAACAATTGCCCTTCGCCCATGACTCAGCATTGAAAATCCGCAAAATCAGAGACACTTCACAAGGATTGCTGTTTTGTGGCATACTTTCACATCGGTCGCATTGTGTATCCTTGAACTTGTTTAGTCCATGTCCAGGCATGGCCCCGCTTCGGGGAACTCCGGCCATATTCCTGCTTACAAGAGGTTCCTATCATGATCCGAGGCGGCGATATCGCCAAAGGCACTATTCTGGTTATCAATAGCCACCCCCATGTTGTTGTAGACCGTGAGTTCGTAAGCCCAGGCAAGGGCTCAGCCTTTGCCAGGGTAAAGGCCAAGAACCTGCGCAACGGCAACGTGGTTACCCAAACCATCAAAACCCAGGAAGATGTGGAAGACGCCCAGGTCGACCTCATCGACTGCCAGTATCAATACAACGACGGCGAGAACTACGTCTTCATGAACAACGAGAGCTTCGAGCAGTATCTGATCCCCGTATCGGCCCATGAGGAGTCAAAGTTTTACCTCAAGGAAGGGGAGACCAACAGCATCCTCTTTTACGAAGGTGAAGCCATCGACATCAAGATACCTTACAAGATGGTATTCACCGTGGTTGTGAGCGAGAACTATATCAAGGGCGATACAGTATCCGGTGCTACCAAACCAGTGGTTACCGATACGGGTCTGACTGTACGGGTTCCTTTGTTCATCAAGCAGGGTGAGAAGATACTGGTAAATACGGAGACCAACGATTACGTCGAACGTGTAAACAGCTGAGGAACGTATCCTGACTCTGGAAGACCGCTCCCATGCAAACTGAAAAATATGTCCTCAAGGTTGTGCCCCTGCGCTTCAGGGGTGTTGATCTAAATCTTGAATTGTCCCATGCGCTATTCAGCTCCTTTGATATCGATGCAGGCTCGCGGCTTCTTTTAAAGCTGGTGGGCAAGCACATAGCGCCTGAAACGGTTACAAGGATCATCGATATCGGCTCGGGTGTCGGCGTGCTCGGCATAGCCTGTGCCAGGGGCTATCCCGGTTCCAGCGTGTCTTTCAGGGACCGCGATGCCCTTGCCCTTGCCTTCACTGCCCGCAACGCCAGGCTGAACAAGGTTAAGCCAGCAGCCCTTGAGCATGCCCTGTTCCTGGATGGCCTGGCGGGTTCAAGCTTTGACCTTGCTCTGTGCAATGTCCCGGCCAAGGCTGGTGTCCCGGCCCTGGACCGTTTTTTCAGGGGTTTATCCAGCATTCTGGATGGTAAGGGCAATGCGGCAGTGGTTGTTGTAAATACCATAGCCGAGGCTGCCAGGGAATCGATCATAGCCGGGGGCGGTGACATCTGGATGGCCGAGGAAGCCAGCGGCCATACTGCCTTGCTGTTCCAGCGGGCAGCCACCCCTATGGGATCTCCATATACTACCCCCAACACCCATGCCAGCGCCGACAGTGAAGCCTGGGCCGTGCGCGAGCGTTCGGAAGCCATGACAAATCTTGGTACAGCCAGATACCGTTTCAAGGGTTACTGGGGCCTCCCGGAGTTTGACACACCCTCCTTTACCACGGTGCTGGCAGCCGAGTTGGCGGAAAACCTTTTGAGTGGTGGACAGCCTCGCCGGGTAGCGGTGATAAATCCAGGGCCCGGCAGACTGGCC
>MIBM01000427.1:3666-4335 GCA_001830645.1 Spirochaetes bacterium RIFOXYC1_FULL_54_7 | reverse complement strand
CCGTGATGCCCTGGCCTTGGCGGCTACTGAAATGAACCTTGACCTGAACTGGCCGGGCGATGCAGGCCGGGAAGGTGCCGAGCGGGGTGCCGGCAGTGGCCGCCTGGTCGTTGCTTCCTTGGACGATTTACCGGATTCAACCTACGACCTGGTTGTGGAGTATGCCGATCTGACTCCCCGGGTTGATACCACCACCGATATCTGGACAGGGGCGCAGCGGCTGCTCAAAGGTGGTGGCTTTTACATTTCCGTTATGTCTTCAACGGCTTTTGACCGATTCGAGCGCCGCAGGCCGAAGGGTTTTTCAAAGCTTCGTGAAAAGAAAAAGAAAGGCTGGGCTTGCGGCTTGTGGCGCCGTGAGTAACTGTATAATCATGCAATCATTATTCTGAATACCGGGTTTTCCTTGCCTATAGGCCATTTCAGGGGTACAACAGAAAGGTCGGATAATCATGCTGACGGCATACCCCAGAGGCAGCTGTCCGTAAGGAGTTGATCATAATGACCCTTGAATCCATCAGGCATCCCCGCTTGCGTTCCTGGATTGATAAAATCGTCGATATGTGCATGCCCGAGGATGTATACGTCTGCGATGGGAGCCAAGAGGAGGCCGATCGTCTTGCAGAGCGGCTCATGCGCTCCGGCAGCTTCAAGCGGCTTGAAAAGCGG
>MIBM01000427.1:2156-3581 GCA_001830645.1 Spirochaetes bacterium RIFOXYC1_FULL_54_7 | reverse complement strand
GGCATGACCATCAGGAGATGAAGGGCGAACTGAGGCAGCGTTTCTTTGGTTCCATGCGCGGGCGTACCATGTATGTTATCCCCTTTTCAATGGGTCCCATTGGAGGTCCGCTCTCCCATATCGGAGTGGAACTGACAGACAGCATCTACGTTGTACTGAACATGCGTATCATGACCCGCATGGGCGCCGGGGTTTTCGAGGCCCTGGGCCGGGATGGTCCCTTCGTCAGGTGCCTGCATTCCGTAGGCTACCCTCTTACCATCGGCCGGCATGACAAGGCCTGGCCTTGTGATGCAAACAACAAGTACATCGTCCATTTCCCCGAGGAGAGGTCCATCTGGTCCTATGGTTCCGGCTATGGCGGTAATGCTTTGCTAGGAAAGAAATGCTTTGCCCTCCGCATTGCCAGCGCAATGGCCAGGGACCAGGGCTGGCTGGCCGAGCACATGCTTATCCTGGGCATCACCAATCCGGCAGGCCAGAAGAAATACATGGCCGCCGCTTTTCCATCGGCCTGTGGCAAGACCAACCTTGCCATGCTGGTACCCACCATCCCCGGGTGGAAGGTGGAGACCGTCGGCGACGACATAGCCTGGATGCGCTGGGGCGATGATGGCAGACTGTATGCCATCAACCCGGAGTCCGGTTTTTTCGGGGTTGCTCCAGGGACAAGTGAAAAGTCAAATCCCAACGCCATGGCCACCATCAGTAAAAACTGCATATTTACCAATGTGGCCAGGACAAAAGACGGCGATATCTGGTGGGAAGGCATAGGCTACGACCCACCTGAAGGCCTCATAGACTGGCACGGAGAACCCTTCAATCCCGAGACCGGAAAGCCAGCATCACACCCCAATGGTCGTTTTACCGCACCAGCCAGTCAATGTCCTGTCATAGACCCGGCCTGGGAAGACCCCAAGGGCGTCCCCATCAGCGCCATCCTGTTCGGGGGTCGCAGGGCAACCACAGTCCCTCTGGTCCACGAAGCCTTTGACTGGGAACATGGCGTGTTCATGGGCTCCATAGTCTCATCCGAGACCACGGCCGCGGCGGCTGGCGCAGTAGGCCAGCTGAGACGGGATCCTTTTGCCATGCTACCCTTCTGTGGCTACAACATGGGTGACTATTTTCATCACTGGCTCCGGATGGGAGAACGGACCGGCGTGATTCACCCCAGATTCTTCTATGTAAACTGGTTCCGCAAAGGGCCGGACGGCAAGTTCCTGTGGCCTGGCTTCGGAGAGAACTCGCGAATACTCAAGTGGATTTTCGAACGCTGTGATGGAACCGGCGAGGCCATGGAGACAGCCATCGGGTATGTACCCACGACCGAGGCTCTGGACCTGGACGGGCTGGATCTTCCCGGCGAGACCATGGAAGAACTCCTTGCCGTTCGTGAAGAGGAATGGCTTACCGACCTGCCCG
>MIBM01000427.1:502-2117 GCA_001830645.1 Spirochaetes bacterium RIFOXYC1_FULL_54_7 | reverse complement strand
CCGAGGCACTGATGAAAAAACTGGTCTGGATAGAACGAAGGCTCAGGACAACAGGGGCGGGCAGCAAAGGCTGAATTGCCAATAAAGTTCAGGCATCAGGAGTCCGCTCGTGATTAGCCCAGGCAACACGACCTCTTGCTACCCGGGTGCCCGACACCCGGCCTTCCGGCATTTGACTAATTGCCTCTTCTTTTGCGTAGTTCGTACATGAAGACCCCGGCAGCAACCGAGACGTTCAGGGAATCCACATGCCCATACTGGGGTATGGACAGTATTCCGTCGCAGCGTTCTTTCAGGAGCCGTGAAACCCCCGAACCTTCGGAGCCCATGACCAGTGCAACCCGCTCGGGAAGGTCAGCTGTCGGCAGAGGCTGTCCACCCATGTCAGCGGCATAAGTCCAGAAACCCTTGTCCTTGAGTGCCTCCAGTGCCCTGGCAAGATTGCTGACCGTGGCAACAGGCACATAGGCTATGGCTCCGGCTGAAGCCCGGGCTACCGTATCGGTCTCCTTCGCGGCCCTTCGTTCAGGCATGATTACCAGGTCAACGCCGAACACGTCGGCTGAACGCAGGATGGCCCCAAGGTTGTGCGGATCTTCTATATGGTCAAGGATGATGACGACAGCCCGCTCGGTGAGTTTTGATGAAAGCCAGTCTGCCAGATCAAGTTCGGATGCCTTCGGGGCTTCCTTGAGTACCAGTGCCGTACCGCGGTGGTCCGGGGCTGCACTGTCCAGTTCGGATGTCTGTACCCTGCGCACCTCCACTCCTGATTTTCCAGCCAGTTCCACTATGCGCTTTACCCGTGGTCCGGGAGCTGCCACAAGCAGCGTGCAACCTCTGGCCTTGCCAGCCCTGAGAAGTTCCTCTATGGCATGGAAACCGGTGATGTATGTCATGGCAGCATGATACAGAAAAGGGTCGCCAGATGGAAGCGATGCTTCCCGGGCGACCCTGTCAGACACGACTTGTCAGCCGTAGGAACGGCATGACTCGTCAAGCCTACGGCATGACGGCAAATTCCTGGACAATCTGGATGGCGTTTTCCACTACTTCGATGTGAGGGCTTTCCATGGCTGCCACTCCGGCGCTGTCTATTGCTCCCTGGGTATTGGCAACTCCGTGGAGGGTAACCTTGGAGCCCCGTACATCGGCTTCCAGGAAGTGGATGGGAACCCGGCGTTTGTAGATTATCTCGGTTACGAGTTGTTGTCCCGTCTGGAGTTCAGCCAGGCGCTGGAAGCAGGCTTTTTCGTTCTCCTCGGTGATCAGCAATTGTCTTAGCTTGTCTATGATCTTGGCTATGGTTGCCGGATGTTCCCTGCCGGTGTTGATGACGAGGTCAAAGTTGTCGGCATTGTTCCAGTCTACATTGAAGAAGTAGTCATGGAAGCCCTTGCGGTCGTGGTCATTCTGCTTGAGCATCTGTTCTGCCCGGCGCTCGTCACATTGGTAACGGATGCGGATACGCTCGATGCGGACTGGATCGGGAGCTACAAGCTTGATGGCTATGATTCCCGGAATGCCGGCGAAGATGGAGAAGCCGCCGCGCCCGGAGATGATGCAGTCTCCCTTTGCTGCCTCCGTGAACAATACGGTTTTCAGGTAGTGGAGG
>MIBM01000427.1:183-461 GCA_001830645.1 Spirochaetes bacterium RIFOXYC1_FULL_54_7 | reverse complement strand
CTTTCGTTCATCGTACTTGGCCCGGGTTTCGGGGGATACGCCGAGTTCGGTCATACGGTTTTCTATGTATTCCTTGTCGACTGGCCGGTACCCGGTTATTTTTGCCAGCTCGGCAACCGTTTCATCGCCGAGGGCTGCAAACTCGCGAGCTACGCAAATAACTGCCATAAGGCCTCCTTCAGGATGGCGTTATCGACATCCTTCATAATAAACGATAAGACTGTAGGAGCAGATTGTCAAATGATGCAGGTGTACTGTCTGGAAGCACGGGATAGTCT
>MIBM01000427.1:0-147 GCA_001830645.1 Spirochaetes bacterium RIFOXYC1_FULL_54_7 | reverse complement strand
CAGGGGGTGTATATAGTCGTGCCATCATGCAAAGAATAGGCGAACTGGCTGCCTTCGGCACTGCCGTCTGCTGGACGATATCAGCCCTCTTCTTCGAGCGGGCCTCGAAGCGGATAGGTGTCCTGGCGGTGAATTTCTACAAGCTCG
>MIBM01000426.1:2965-4716 GCA_001830645.1 Spirochaetes bacterium RIFOXYC1_FULL_54_7 | reverse complement strand
AATTTTCCAATCTGCTGTGTTTTGGAAACCGTCAAGCCTTGTGCTGAATCAAATTAGCTTGGTTTCATGCGATTGTCGTAGCCTTGAACAGGCCTCGAACCTTAAGCTTTCCACCCTCTGTGCGTCGACTGAACTCCCGCATCGTTGCTTCAACGTTCGGCCTGAGTTTTCGCAGCTCTTCCGGCAAATCACGGATGTTCCTCTGCCGTTTCTGCCGTAGGACATCCTGATCGTCAAAGTAGACCACCCGACCTGAGCGACGTTTCTGGGATGGACAATTGTCAGCCAGGGGGCAGACGGCACAAACGCTTCCCCGCATTACAGCTTTCATCAGCTTTCGAGCCGTCTTGATTTCCCCGGACTGATAGGGGCAACTGACTGTATAGGAACCGTCAGCTTTTTTCGAAATCTCGATGTCGACCACGCTTGTCCTTCCCCTTATCGCGGTCTGTACCTGCTTTATACCCATCGCTTCAAGCGCTGTGTCGTTCTCTTCGCTTCCATAGCCACCATCAGTATACAGGACGGCGATTCCCGGCGTCTTTGCCTTGATACCGTCCAGCCTGTCGTGAAGCTCATCACTGTCATCCCGGTTGTTTGCCGTCACGTGAACATCCGTGATCAACTGAACCTCGTTCTCCGGATTGCAGGTCTCGGTCGCTGTCAGTATCTGTCCCCGAAAGCTGGATCCACGTTTCTTCCGGTATGTTGCATCTTCGTCATCCGGTGACTGAAGGCACCCCGAGTGCAACTCCGTGGATGGCCGAACCGCAATCCGGTCCTCGACCTTCGTGAAATGTTCATCGAATGCCCGCAGGAAAACGCGTGCGATGTCCAAATCCGCATAGGTCGTTTCCATGCATTCCCGGATTGCCAGATATACCGCCGCTATCCGTTCCAGTTCAGTGCCTAGTGCCGCCTGTTCGATTCTGTACACATACTGTCCCGAAGTCTTTCCGACAAAGGGTTTGAAGAGTACCGCGTACCGTTCCTTGTCAGCCTCTGAAAAAACCCGGTGTACACGCAACAGGATCTCGATGAGCAACTGGATCCTCGAGTAGGTCCGTATGTTTGATTCAACCTACAATGAATCACAACGCTGGATGTCCGCCTTCACTTTCAGGGTCGCAAGCTGTTCCGCTGTCAGCCCATCAAACACCTGCTCGACCAGGTGTATGCCCGTCGCCAGTTCGTACGCCAGCAGTTTTTGCTGGGAATTGAACAGGGTCGCTTCGCAGAATTGAACCTCGTCCAAGCTGGCCAGGCCAAGCGCCGATCTCGTCAGGAGGTCGAAGCGGACTTGCCTCATCAAGAACTCGTAGGACCAGCGGTTGTAGCCCTGCAGGATCAATGCTGCCACCATGCAGTTGACCGGTGCGTTCGGTCGGCTCTTCCCTTCTGCATATAACGGTGCGAAGGCCTTTTCGTCGATACGCTTGAAAACGAGCTCGTAAAACCATCGCTCCCGAGACTCGAGATACGCCTTCTTCTGCGACTCGCCAAGAAGCGTTTCGACAGAACCAAACATCGATCCCTGTAGGTGCTCAGTGTTTTTCCGGAACATACCCCCACTATACCTGAAATCGCGTCATCCGGGAATTCAGGTACCCTGCCTTTATAGAGGGGACTCATTGTTAAATAACTGTTAAATACTGGTTAAAATATGCCGAGCCATCAGACACGATACAGCTACATGCCATGCGGATATGATTACCTGCTGCAAAAACTGATACGGCGGAAAAGTTTGCACC
>MIBM01000426.1:0-2936 GCA_001830645.1 Spirochaetes bacterium RIFOXYC1_FULL_54_7 | reverse complement strand
GTCTGGGGCAACAGCATCAAGTATCTTGAAGCTCATGCTGGTTGATGCCCACTTCCATGCCGATGATCTGTACGGCCATGATCCGGAATTTCCCAGGCGCTATCGGGACGCGGGAGTGGTCGGCCTGGCGTCAGTGCACGATGGCTCCGGCCTGGCGGCAACCAGGCGGATCATGGCCGGCGCCGGACCCTGGCTCCTCTCCTTTGGCCTCCATCCCCAACTGCCTGTCATGGACGAGGCAGCCAGACTTGAAACCCTGGCTTCATCAGGACAGCTGGCGGCCATCGGAGAATGCGGGTTCGACTTCTTCGGCGATGTACCGCAGCGGGTCAGGAACGATGAAAACCTGAAAGCCCAGCGGATGGTCTTCGAGTTCCAGCTTGAGCTGGCGGAGCGTCAGGGGCTGCCCCTTGTGCTGCACCTGCGGAGGGCAGACGACCTGCTCTTCGGCTACTCCCGTAGGCTGTCCAGGCTGCCAGCAGTCATCCTGCACTCCTGGGGCGGACCGGCCAATGAGGCCAAGGACTTCTATGCCCGGTGCCCAAATGCCAGATTCTCATTCGGGGGGACCATACTGAATGGCAACAAGAAGGCCAGGGCCAGCGCTGCCGCCCTGCCGGCCGGAGCCATCCTGAGCGAGACCGATGCACCCTTCCAGCCGCCCAGGGAGGCTCCCCTGCCCGGGGCTAGATTGATCCGTGAGTACTCGACCATCGAAGACTTGCCCATGACCCTCAAGGAACTTGCAAGGCTCCGGATTGTTCCGGTTGAGCAGCTCCAGGAACAGATCAACACCAATTTCATGGAGGTCTTTAACTATGCCCTTTGATGATCGCACCAGAATACTATTGGGAGATGCCAATGCAGACCGCCTGGCTACAGCAAGGATCTGCGTGTTCGGCCTGGGCGGGGTCGGCGCGGCGGCAGCCATGGATCTGGTCAGGGTAGGAGTAGGCCAACTGGTGGCGATTGACTTTGACGAGGTCCAGGAATCCAACCTGAACAGGCTGTACTTCGGCTACCAGGCTGCCATCGGCCTGGCCAAGACCGACGCTTTTACCAAGGCTGCCTTGCAGATAAACCCCGGAATCCGCATCGAAAAGCTGGATTCCCTGGTCCGGGGTGCAGAAGTGGCCCAGCGAATACCCGCAGGCTGTGACTACTACCTGGACTGCATAGATACCCTGAATCCCAAAGTAAACCTCATAGCAGAGCTGCTGCGCCGTGGCCTGCCTTTTGCATCCAGCATGGGCACTGCCGGACGCCTGGCTCCCGAGAGGCTCAAGGTAGGAACGCTGTGGGACAGCGCAGGCTGCCCCCTGGCCCAGAAGGTCAGGCAGAGGCTGAAGCGCCTCGGCTTCGGCCCCCCCCTGGGGAAGGCGGAGCGCCAGGCTGCATGGCTGGCCTCAGCGGTGCTGTGCGTCTGGTCAGATGAGCCACCGGTGGCTCCTGCCCTGCCCGCAGACGGCAGCCTGCCAGGCCAGGTGGTCGGTGGGGAACGGGTCAGGGCCGTGCAAGGCTCTGCACCCTTCGTTCCCCAGGCAGCGGGCCACCTGCTGGCCAGCCTTGCGGTCAGGGCTATTCTAGGCTTGAGATGAAGTCCAGCATCAAGGTCTTGAACCTGGCTGGATCCTCGACCATCACGGAATGCCCGACATCATCAAGCAACTCAAGTCGTGCCGATGGATACGCCGTAGCAGTCGCCCTGGCCATGGCCTCGGTGATGATGATGTCCTTTTTACCCCATACCACCAGCACCGGACCGGTAAAACCTGAAGTCCGGCCCCTATAGTCGAACTTCTCCAGGGCCCTGGCATTGCCTGCGTAGGCATGGGGCGCCATAAGCATGGCATCATCAGCCAGTCCATCAAGAAAGGCTTCGTCCGTGAGGGTCGGGGTTACCGCCGCCAAGGCTTTACGCATGAAACCCCGGTTGGTACGGTACAATTCGATGATGGGATAGTGTTCTTCCGGTGTTTTAAGGCCACCGGGAGCGGCCCCGTCCACAATGACCAGGCCGCCTGCAAGCTCCGGTCGCCTGGCAAGCAGGGACATCACCACTGCCCCTCCCAGGGAGTGGCCAACCAGAACGGGCTTTGCCAGCCCCAGCTCTCCCATAAACGCGCCAAGGTAATCGGCATATACATCGATGTCCGCTACCCCCAGCCGGCCCGATCTGCCGAAGTTGGGCAGCTCGGGGGCCAGCACCCTGCAACCCTTCAGGTCCATCACCCTGCTCCACCAGCGGGAGGAGCCGGTGTTGCCATGGACCAGCACCACCGGCCGGCCCTGGCCGTGTTCCATATAGAACATGGTTGTGTCTTTTATTTCGATTGACTTGCCTTCAGTCACAATTGAAACCTCCTTTTGCCCGGGACAGCCCATTACAAACCTGAATGCGACCAGGGACAGGATCAGTCTTGAAAGTACCACCGCCTTAAGCCGGTCATGCCCTATCGTGCCGCCGCCTCCGCAAGAAATGGAAGCAGGGCATCGGACACCGCTTCCGGCTGTTCCAGCACCACCGCATGTCCGGCTCCGGGAATTTCCTGGTACCGGCAGCCAGGGATGCCGTTGGCTAAGATCATGGCATACCTTGGTGGCTTAAGGATGTCCTCGGATCCGACTACAACCAGGGCCGGGCATCGTATGCTTCCGAGATCCTTGGTTAGATCTATGGCCAGGAAGGCATCGCACAAGCGGCCAAAAGCCACGAAATAGTCATGCGGCAAGGATGCGACCTTTTCCTCCCTGTCTGCCAGATAATCGTGGTGGGACGCAATATATGAAGCTGAATAGTTCCAGGGGATGATGGCCTTGTAGAAAACCCGCGGATCGGATAAGGCAGCGGCCTTCCAGGCTTCAACTGCCGACCCGAGTACCGCGTCGTATTCGGAAACACCGTCTATGACGCGGTACTCGGGTCGGAATACGAC
>MIBM01000425.1:3755-4388 GCA_001830645.1 Spirochaetes bacterium RIFOXYC1_FULL_54_7 | reverse complement strand
GTTCCAGGAAGTCCAGAAGTACATAACCCTGACCAACCACCTGTACGCTCCGTATGTGTGGGTGATCAACCCCAAATTCTACAGCAGCCTTCCCGCCGACCTCCAGCGCGTGGTTGACGATGCTTCACGCACTGCCATCCTGGCCGGCCGTGGACTGTCACGCATCATCGATGCAAGCGACAAGGGCTTACCCACCCTCGCTGCCCGCATGGAAGTCTACGTGCCCAACACTGCCGAGATGAAGCAGTTCCGCGACGTGACCATGCCCGCCGCCAAGGCCTTCATGACCGACAAGTACAAGGCAGAAGGCACCCAGTGGGTCGACCGCTTCTATGCTGCCATCGATGCCGCCGAGAAGGAACTGGGTCTCCGCTGATCCCATGACCTGATTTTTATCCGGACGGCTTCCGCATGCGGGGGCCGTCCTTTGTTCGTACAGGATTCGGACCGCCGAACGGGTCGATTCCGGAAAGGAAGCAAAGATGGCAGTGGAAACCGGTTTCATACCCGTCATCCGGAAGGCCTCTGATACTGTGGACCGGCTGGTCGGATTGGTATGCGCCTTGATCTTCGGGGTCATGACCCTTGCAGTACTGACAGGCGTTTTCAATCAATATGTGCTTGATATGCCTT
>MIBM01000425.1:3574-3704 GCA_001830645.1 Spirochaetes bacterium RIFOXYC1_FULL_54_7 | reverse complement strand
TGGCCATAAGCCTGGGCATCAAGTCGGACGAGCATGTAGGGCTTACGGTTCTGATGGACAGCCTGAAGCATCCGGCTGCCAGGACAGTCCTGCGTGCGGTCAGTTACCTGCTGGTACTGGTCTTCCAGCT
>MIBM01000425.1:0-3485 GCA_001830645.1 Spirochaetes bacterium RIFOXYC1_FULL_54_7 | reverse complement strand
CGGCAATGCCATTGGCCATGGTTTTCAGCGTGGTCCAGCTGGTCATGGTCTTCATACTCAAGACCGGAGGGGATGATACCGGTCCCACCGGAGAAATCAAGATCATCGACATCTAGGAGGGCGTCATGCTTTTATCTGTTGCAGTCGTATTCTTCGCGCTCCTGGTGCTGGGTGTACCCATAGGTTTCACCATTGGCTTTGCGGGCCTGATCGGCCTTTTCCTGATGGGCTCCGGGGTGGAACTCTTCTCCATGGTACCCCTGCAGTACTTCTCCGGCCTGGACATGTTCACCCTGATGGCCATGCCCTTCTTCATCTTTGCCGGGGAGATCATGAACAAGGCGGGCATCACCCACCGCCTGGTCCGCTTCGCCAACATCCTGGCCGGCAACGTCCGGGGCGGCCTGGCCCATGCCAATATCATTGCCAGCGTCTTCTTTGCCGGCATGACCGGCGCCGCGGTTTCAGACACCGCCGCCCTGGGTACCATGCTGATACCGGCCATGAAAGAAGACGGCTACGACGTGGACTTTGCCGCCGCCGTCACCGCAGCCTCGTCCATCATCGGACCCACCATACCCCCGTCCAACATGATGGTCATCTACGGCTCCCTGATGAATGTGTCGATAGCAGGCCTCTTCGCCGCCGGCTTCATGCCCGGCATCGTACTGGCCGCCCTGCTGATGGTCCTCACTACCTTCATCTCCATCAAGCGGGGTTACCCCAAGGGCATCAAGTCCACCTTCAAGGAAAAGCTGCTGGGTTTCAAGGATGCGATCATTCCGCTCCTCATGCCAGTCATCATCCTGGGCGGCATCCTGTCCGGGACCTTTACCCCGACGGAAGCTGCTGCGATTGCAGTTCTGTACGCGGTGATCATCGGCTTCTTCGTCCTCAAGTCCCTCAAGCCGTCCGACATCCCCCCGATGCTTACCAAGACAGCCAGGATCACCGGCGTGGTCTTCCTGATCATCGGGTCGGCATCCATACTCAGCTGGGTCCTTGCCATCAACCAGGTGCCCCAGGCCATAGCGGTCTTCCTGCTGGAGACCACCGGCAATCCCAAGCTGATACTCCTGATGATCCTCGTGCTCATGCTGATCGTGGGCATGTTCATGGACATAGCGGCGGCCCTGATCATCCTGGGGCCCATCCTTCACCCCATCGCGGTGGGCATAGGCATGGACCCGATCCATTTCGGCATCGTGATGGTACTGTCATTGAACATAGCCCTCATGACCCCGCCGGTGGGAGCCTGCCTCTTCGTGGCCTGCTCCATCTCAAAGCTCAAACTGTCGGAGCTGAGCAAGGCCATCTGGCCCTTCATCATCGTGGAAGTGATAGCCCTGTTCCTGGTAGCCTACATACCCCAGATATCTCTGTTTCTGCCGAGGTTGCTCGGGTTCTGAGTATAATGGTTTATCGCATGGTTTTTAAAAGATAGTCCGGGAGAGAAGGGCGGGGGATACCCTCCCTTCTTGTACCGACTGGGGCAAATCGCCAGAGTACTGGCGCCCCAGACCTTGTGGCGCTGCGCCAGTATACTGGCGCGCCAGTATACTGGCGACGAGTCTCGCGCCACATCCCGGGCCCTTCCATCCTTCCCCGGAGAGGTGGTGGTACTGCTGGTCTACAGCAAGAACGGTCCTGTTGGCTACAGCCGCTCTACACCCTTCCTGTCAAGACCGGTAACTTCCATTATCAGTTCAATATCAAGTCCCCGGGTTTTCATGGCCTTGGCAGTTTCGAGCATGGCTTCGTCACGGCCTTTGGAGATCCCTTGTTTCAATCCTTGTTTCAATCCTTGTTCCAATCCTTGTTCCAATCCTTTGGCCAACCCATCTTCCAGAGCTACCTCAAGATTGCTGGCCTGATCGCGCAGGAAGATTTCCCGGGACAAGGCTTCATACCGGCTTTCACGGTCTTGCGTACATTGCTGGAAAGCCTCATGGGCCTTACGGAAAATGAGATCATCCGTGAGTAGTACAGTCATATCCTCGCCCTCCCTTTCCTTGCGTAACACCTCGATCCATGCCTGGAGGCGTGTAGGGCTGGCAGTCGGATCTACGGTTGTTTCAGCATCCCCACTGGTTCGCGCTTCAGGTTTATACAGTTCAATATAATGCAAAACCAGGTCTTCAGTAAGCACGCAGTCGGGTCTGGCGGCATTCCGTATCATGAACCAGTTGTGCCTGCCCGGTAGATCCCCGAAGATGGTAAAGGCCAGGATATTTACGCAGATCACCGGGCGCAGTCGGCCGTAGGCAAGGCCGCGATTCAGTTGGTTGCCGTACAATTGGGACCAGTAGAACAGGCTGCGGTTCACGAAGTAAGGGTTGCTGTTTATCTGTATCTCGATGTCAAACTGACGATCGTGCTCATCCTCAGCATGGATATCCAGCACTGTTTCCTTGAAGAAGCTGCTGCTCCGGCCCTGGGCGGGGTTGCCGAGGGTCAGGCAGCGCACCCTGGGCCAGCCTGCGTCCTCCAGGATGGCGTTGACCAGATCCAGCAGCACATCCTTGGTTTCCTCGCGCCCGAAGACGTACTTGAAGATGTAGTCGTTTAAAAGCCTGAGTGCAACGTCATCAGGATAGCCTGTTTCCGGTGATTTTGACAGCCTTGCTGGCCGGTTCTGTGTTTTTGCCATAACTTTATGCCTCCGGCACCAGTACGTCCGCCGGATCAATCCTGCATGCGCTTCAGTGGGTTTTTACTGGCTCTGCAAGCCGGATGAAATCAGAATATTTCACCACCCCTTTTAGGGGGTATCCCAAAGCAGCACTGTCCATTGTAGCAGTATTGCTGCCTGGTTCCCTCCCCCTGCACGGTACACAAAGGCAGATCAGCCCAGGCCGACGCCTCGGGCCCGCTGACCACATACCACTGTCCACTGCTCATCAAAGAGGCAACATTGCGGAAGTCCTGGGCCCTCGGACGGCCACCGGCTACCTGGTAATCCTCTCCCAGCACCATGGCGGCTTTGACCAGGGCGGCTTCCGCCAGGGCCACCGAGGATGGCACCGGGCTGTCAAAGGATTCAGCTGGTACAGGCATGAAATCCTTCTCCCTGGATTCCAGCCACCCCTTCTCGGTGCGGAATGCCAGGAGGGCTTCACGGGTGGCCTGAATCTCCGCTCGGAAGATCCTCCAGTCTTCGTGGTGGCTGGCCAGCAAAAGCAGCATGGCTGCATGGTCGCCCATGAAACTGCCGGAAAACAAGCGGCCATCCAGGCTGGCGTGGGCAACGTTACCCTTTTCCCAGTGAAGATCCAATAGCACCTCCAGCTGATGGCGGGCCAGAACGCCGGCCTGTTCATGACCTGTATGACGCTGGGCCTGCAGTAGTGCGATCCCGGCCAGGGCATTCCAGGAGCTCAGCTTCTTCCTGTCCGTAAAGGGGCGCTTCTCCTTTTTGAGGGACGCCCCAAGTCCCCTTTTGATAGGCAAATGCTTTCTGTACCATAAGCTACACGGCTTTCCCA
>MIBM01000424.1:4414-6742 GCA_001830645.1 Spirochaetes bacterium RIFOXYC1_FULL_54_7 | reverse complement strand
ACTGAAGCCTTGTCCCGCGCCCGTGAGCTGGGGCTGCTTTGATAGAATGTTGAAACAGGATCAAGCTGAGTAAATACCCGGTGGGACGCTTAATGCCAATCCTCAGGATGCAGATAGTGTCGCTTCAGTTCCCCGGCGAAAACCTTTGCTTGTGCGATATCCTGTGCATCTGGTTTGCCCTTGTTCATACCCCCGAAGAGCTTCAGAAAGCTGTTGTCGTTGAAACCAGCGCAATTGTATTCGCCGACAAGCTCGAAACCCTTCACCAGCAGGCTTTCACGTAGAGTTGTGTGCGGATCATCTATCTCGTGATCGATCGCGAACTGCCTGGAGACTCCGCTTGTGGAGAAGATGAAAACTTTCCTGCCAGGGAGTTCCGGCAGGCTCTCGATGAATTCGAGGATTGAAGCATGGTGCATCTGATCGAAGATTCCCGAACCGAAGCCGACAAGACTATAATCCAGTAACTCTTCTGCATTCACCTGCCGGGGCGATGCCAGGCGCGCGCCGAATACTTCGGCCATGGCCTGAGCAAGCTTTGCGGTTCCGCCTGTCCGGGAGGTTGCTGTTATTATAAGTACTCTCTGATCCGCTGCCTTGGAACTTTCAACCTGGTCGTAGATGGCAGCTGTGCTTCCCGACACTGCATCCGGCGGGGTCGTGGTGCAGGAAGTTGATGCAGCTGTGCTGGCGCAGAACAACGCTGAAATCAACACCTGTATCGCTTTGATCTTCATTCAGTCCTCCAGAACTATGGAAATAATGCGCTACTCTTGCGCAGGCATGAATCTAGCCTGCCGCAGTTTCACTGCAAAGACACTTTGGTGTGTTTCGGAGTGTGTTATTCAGCTGAAGGAATTCACCAACAGTTTGTCCTATGCTTAATCAGGCCGTGCAGTTATAATCGATTCATGCCTACGCCGATTCTTGCCACGAAACTCTACGCACCTCCACATCGGCCTGGATTCGTACCACGCTCCCACCTTATCGAGAAACTGAATGAGGGTCTGCACCGCCGGCTGACGCTCATCTCTGCTCCTGCCGGCTTCGGGAAAACCACTCTGGCAAGCGAATGGATCGCAGGGTGCAAACGACCCTCCGCATGGCTGTCGCTGGACGAAGGTGATAACGATTTCGCACGCTTTCTGATGTATCTCGTGGCTGCTTTGCAGACGATACAGGGGGGTACCGGTGCAAGACTGGTAGCGGTACTTCAATCACCCCAGCCGATGCCAGTCGAATCGGTTCTGACTTCACTGCTGAATGAAATTAACGCCATGCCGGATGACTTCGTCCTCGTGCTTGACGACTACCACGCTGTGGAAGCCAAACAGGTCGACGATGCGCTTGCCTTCATACTGGAGCACCTGCCTCAGCAGATGCACCTGGTCATTACCACCCGCGAGGATCCGGACCTGCCTCTGGCCAGATGGCGTGCCCGTGGTCAATTGACCGAACTGCGCGCCGCCGACTTGCGTTTTACCACGTTCGAAGCCGCGGAATTCTTCAACCAGGCAATGGGACTGAGCCTCACACAGGATGACATCCACACCCTTGAAAAACGTACTGAAGGCTGGATCGCCGGCATGCAGATGGCAGCCCTATCGATTCACGGACGATCGGATACTGCCGGTTTCATCCATGCCTTCTCCGGCAGCCACCGGTTTGTGCTGGACTATCTGGTGGAAGAGGTTCTTCAGCGCCAGTTGGAACATGTGCAGGATTTCTTGCTTCAGACAGCCATACTTGGTGGATTATGCGCTTCCCTGTGCGATGCCGTCACTGGGCTGGATGACGGCACAGAGATGCTGGAAACTCTGGAGCATGGTAATCTTTTCATCATACCCCTCGATGACAAGCGGCAATGGTATCGCTATCACCACCTTTTCGCCGATGTCCTGAAAGTTCAGCTGGTAAAGGCGCAGCCTGAACGGGTATCCGTCCTGCATCGCCGGGCAAGCGAGTGGTACGAGCAGAACGGCCAGGCATCCCCTGCCATCTCCCACGCGTTGGCTGCCAGGGATCTTGAACGGGCGGCGGGCCTGATCGAGCTGGTGGGACCTGCGATGGAGGGGAGCTCCCAGTCCAACAGCTGGCTTGCCTGGGTGAAGGCGTTGCCGGATGAACTGGTACGCGCCAGACCCGTGCTCAGCGTCTGGTATGCCTTTGCATTATTAACGGTAGGCGCAGAAATGGAAGACGCCGAAACCCGGCTGAAAGACGCTGAATGGTGGCTCGCAAACCCGTCGGCAGAGATGGTTGTCACGGACAAAGGGCAGTATCAGGCCCTGCCTGTGCTGATAGCTGTTGCCCGTGCCTATCTTGCCC
>MIBM01000424.1:3549-4405 GCA_001830645.1 Spirochaetes bacterium RIFOXYC1_FULL_54_7 | reverse complement strand
CCCGAGGGGGAGCAGCTCAGGCGCGGGCAGTTGACGGGGCTCCTGGGACTCAGCTGCTGGGCGAGTGGAGACCTGGACGCTGCTGGCCGGGTTTTTGCCGATTACCATGCAAAACTGCGGACAACCCGCAACATCCCGGATGCTATAGGCACGGCATTTGTCCTGGCTGAAATTCAACTGGCCCAAGGTCATCTCAGGGCTGCGGCAAGCACCCTCGAGCACTCGCTTCAATTTGTGGTCGATCAAGGCAAACCGTTGCCTCCGGACACGGCGGAACTGTACAGGGGACTCTGTGAACTGGCCTGTGAACGAGGTGAGTCTGAATCTGCCCTGCGATATCTGTCGGCAAGCAAAGAGCTGGATGGGCAAGCTGAGCTATTGGGGCAGCAACATCGCCTGAGGGTTTCAGAGGCCCTCATGAAGCAGACCCAGGGAGACCTGAATGGCGCACTCGACCTGCTGTACGAGGCGGAACATCTGTACATCAGTTCCCCTTTGCCCGTTGTGCGTCCCATTCCGGCACTGAGGGCACGGATCTGGGTTGCCCAGGGCAAACTCAATGAAGCCCTTGCCTGGGCACACGAACGGAACCTCTCCATCGATGATGATCGCAGTTACCTGAGTGAGTTTGAACACCTGACCCTGGCCAGGATTCTAATAGCAAAGTTCAATGATGACCCCGATGAATCCATCCACAAGGTGATGGGGCTGTTGGAGCGTCTCCTGCAGGCGGCGGAAGCAGGAGGACGAATAGGAAGGCTGATCGAAATCCTGGTACTGCAAGCCCTGGCCCACAAGGCACAGGGCGACATTCCAGCTGCGCTCGCAGCACTGGAGCGTGCGCTGATCCTGGCCG
>MIBM01000424.1:0-3532 GCA_001830645.1 Spirochaetes bacterium RIFOXYC1_FULL_54_7 | reverse complement strand
CGTGTCTTTGTGAACCAAGATCCATCAATGGCGGCGTTATTGACAGCACTGCAGGCTTCGGCGAACAGCGGTGTGCCTAGTATGAATACATATATCGACAAATTGCTGGCAGCCATTGAAAAGCGCATTCCGTCACGATCCATGCAGGGTACGCCTCCGGTCATCATAGGCAATAGCCCGGAATCCCTGCACCGGCCGCTGCTCTCCAATGGCTTGGCGGAACCCCTGAGCCAGCGCGAGCTAGAAGTCCTCGAGCTTATCGGCCAGGGACTGTCGAACCAGGAAATCGGCGAGCGCCTCTTCCTTGCCCTGGATACCATCAAGGGGCACAACCGCAGGATCTTCGACAAGCTGGACGTGAAACGGCGTACAGAGGCCCTGGCCCGCGCCCGCGAACTGGGCCTGCTGTAGGGTTGCTACATTGTCTTGGCCACTTTCACGAATTTCCTGATACCATCGGCGGGGATACCAGGAAACGCCGATTTAATCAGCCAGAGAGGAGCTTCGACTGGAGGAGAGGTCCTCCCTGTCACGGTGATTTTAACGGTGCCGTCCTTTAGATCCTTGAATGAGTATTCAATGTTGTAGAAGCTCATACGCCCCACATGTTTGTCCTCCATCATATCCGGTGCAGCAGTCAGCTTGAAGATCGCGGTACCCTGTGTGGCGTCCTCGGAAAAGGACATCACGGCGACGCAATCTGAATCGGCGATGGGCCAGGGATTCTTGGTATAGTAATAGACGGTCCATGCATTGTCGGATATGACCTTGATGACTTCACTCGAATAATCACCCATGAAATCTTTGTGCCGTCTCACGTCCATCATCAGGGCTATGCAGCTCTGCAAGCTGACTGTGGCAACAGTTGTCGTGATATCTTCGATAAGTGGGACTTTTATACCGCCATCGGTTATACGTTCAGAAATTCGGTATTGTACTGAGATAGTGCCTTTGTCGAGTGAGCTGGTTTTCCATTGAGCCTCTTCCGCACTGGCTCCCAGGACTATGCAAAAAGCGCAGACTATACCGAGAAGACTCTTCAGTATTCCGTCATGCAGGCCTTTCAGCAGCGTATCATTCAGGTTCTTTAAAAGTAGCACTTGATACCTCCGCCGATGATGGTTCCGCCCTCGAAAGCGCCGTCTTCAGCCAGTATCCCCGTACCGGATCCAAGCTCCAGATAGACGGCCTTCCGCTCGGAAACGAACCATTCCGTCCCGGTCAGGAAGTTGATAAAATATGACACCCCCTCGAAGGAGTTCCACAAGCCCTTCTGCAACCCTATCGTGAGGCCTTGATAGGTACGGATTTCTGATTCCCAATCTTCTGAATAGAAGGCTCCGATCGAAGGATTGGTGAAAATGGCACACTCCCCGTTTTCGGTATCCGCAACGAAACTCGCATCCAGGCGGAAATGCAGCTTCTTCAGCTGGTACCCCAGTTGTATACCCGAAGCCGAACTTGTCCTATACAGATACACGGGTGTGGCATAGTAGAAACCTTGATGCCTCTGATCGAACTCAATTGCTGAAGCCTCTCCTTCCGCGTAGGCGGCTACACTGGCGCAGAACAGCGCCAGTATGACTATCCGAATTGCCTTGATCCTCATTCAATCCTCCAGAACCACAGTGATTATGCGCTTCCCTTGCGCAGGCAGGAATCTAGCCCGCCGCCAAATAACCGCAAAGACACCTTGGTGTGTTTCGGAGTGTGTTTTTATGAAGTGTGTAAATCAACACTTTTGTGTCTACACGCGGCCGACCGGGTATCGATATACTCGGGCTCGAGCATGAGTAGAAGGAGGAGATTGCATGATCGATTCAAAGACAAGCGCCCGGATCGCTGGCGTCTTGCTCATCCTGGGAACGGTGCCGATACTTGCTGCGATGGTGCTGTGGGGACAGCCATTCCTGTCTCCCGATTACCTGTCCTTGATGGCGGGACATAGCGGTACAATTCATTTGTTCACACTTGCCATCATGGTCATGGGACTTGCCTGTGCCGGAATCGGGATCTCCCTGTATCCGGTCCTGAAACGGCACAATGAAGGTCTGGCAGTGACTGCGATGGGGTTCCGTATCATGGAAGGAATACTCCAGGTTGCCAGTGCGGGCTTCATCGTCTACCTCCTGGCCCTTAGCCAGGAATTCGTAAAGGCGGGTAGTCCGCTGGACTCGTTTTACCAGCCTGCTGGTGCGGCGATCAAGGCAGTGCATGAATGGATGAGTACCGCTTACTTGCTTCCTTTTTGCATCGGAGCCTCCAGCTACTACCTTGTTTTCTACAAAGCCGGACTCATACCGCGCTGGCTCTCTGTCTGGGGACTGGGGGGAATTCTTCTGATGCTGGTGTCTGTGTTTAGCGGCCTGCTCAGTCTGATGGATCCATCCTCTCCGGTTCTGTTTCTGCTCAACATGCCCATCCTGGTGCAGGAACTGGTCCTTGCGTTCTGGCTGATCGTCAAGGGATACAATTATCCCGAAACCACAACGGCGCAGTCCCACTAGCGGCGCAATGACGGTTTAATGAACGTCATGCGATACGAGATTCGCCTGAAAGGTCACCTGGATGATGAGTGGGCCTAGCTCTTGGGAACCCTTGTCTTGGTTCACGAGGCCACGGATATCACCTGCTTGATCTGCTCTGTGACCGACCAGGCGGCCCTCTTTGGCATCCTTAGGAAAGTACGCGATCTTGGAATACCGCTGTTGTCGGTAAATCGAATTGAAACAGGAGACGAAACATGAAGAACTTGTCCAAGGCAGGCGGCCTCTCCGCCTTGTATCTCGCGGCTGCATACCTTGCGGCCATGCCCTTTTTTCTCTTGGTGCTTAAAATACAGGACTTGGCCGATCCACTACAGATGGTGGAAACTCTGGTAGCCAACCAAAGCAGCATGTATGCGATGGAATTTATCGTGTATGTACTGTTTGGCCTATTCCTGGTCGTGCTCGCAGTAGCGCTCAATGACCGCCTGAAGGTCGGTGCGGAAGCACTGATGGCTGTCGCGACACCGATCGCCATCATTTGGGCGGGACTTCTCATTGCCAGCGGTATGATCTACAACGCGGGTATCGCTCCCGTCGTAACCCTCTACGATACGGACCAGGCCCAGGCTGTATCACTCTGGTCAGCTATCGATGCGGTTTCATCAGGTTTGAGCGGCAACGGTGAGATCATTGGTGGCACGTGGATGCTTCTGGTAAGCATGGCAGCATGGAAGACGCGGAAATTGCCAAAACCATTGAATGTTCTCGGTATTGCCATCGCCATAGTCGCCATACTATCAAGTATACCAGCCCTCAAGGATCTGGCTTTCATCTTCGGCCTCGGGCAGATCGTCTGGTTCGTCTGGCTGGGCATCATCATGCTAAATAATCGCTTGACGCGGATGGAGTAATAAAACAAGTCAGGATGTTGCTTACAGAAAGCCAAGTTCCCTCCATATAGGCAGGGTCAAATAGTAGAAGGATATGTATCAAGGAGGACGCAAAATGTTTATTGATATTGAAACCGAGCGCCTGTTATTGAA
>MIBM01000423.1 GCA_001830645.1 Spirochaetes bacterium RIFOXYC1_FULL_54_7 | reverse complement strand
GCTGGCCGATGGCCCTGACGGGACGCTGTTCCTGTTCTTCTGCCATCACTCCTTCAACTGGTCCTCCAGCGGCACTGGCTGTGTGACCCTGACCCCGGACGGCAGGGCTGCCGGTGTTCCGCTCTTCGATTGCTGGCCCCGGGGACCTGCCTGGGACGTGGCCATAACCCGCGGCACCTCGGTCATGCCTTTGCCGATAGAACTTCCGGCGACTGGGCTGACTTCCGGACTTTCCGGCGGTCCGGCGGGCGGGCGGGCCACAGCTTCCGCAACCCTTGCAGCCGCAACCCTTGCGCCCGGGGCCATGATCACCGGCCTGGCTTTTTATGACGGTGGCGAATGCCTGCGCAACCTGGACGAGCATGACAGGGCAGTAAAGCGGCCCCGTGGCTATTCATGCGAAGAGCTGGGCGGCCTGGGTTGCATACTGGATGGTGACCCGCGGCAATTTGTGCGCCTGTCGGATACTTTTGCGGAATTCATCAGCCCTGACGGCACCGGCTGCCTGCGCTATGTGGATGTACTGGCCATCCCGACTGCCTACCTGGCCACCTGGCAGCAGTCCAGACCGGACGGATCCCAGGCCCTGATGATCAATGTCCTGGGCATGGAAGAAGCAGCCTGCATACTTGCTGGTTGATCACCCGGCCCCCGGCAAGCTACCGGACTGACCCCAAGGTGGCCAGGTTCATCCGGAACATCACCGTGCTTGTGGTCCAGGTAGCAGGCACTTGAACCAGCACTGGAGTGCAGCGGTGCAGGAACAGGATTATGGTTTCCAGCAAAGGATCTGCAGGCTGGTTGATTCCATAAAACCTCCCTTTGCATTTATCCACTATATAATCATACTCATTACATGACCATTCCATGGAGAACGAATGATACCTGATTCCGCAGGCAAGTCCGGAAGCAATCCAGCAGGCAGGGCTGGCAGCACCCAAAAACGCCTGCTTCTGGTTGAGGATGAAGCCATCATCGCCCTTGGTGAAAAGAAGAACCTCGAGCGTTATGGCTACGAAATACTAACAGTAACCGGCGGCCAGAAGGCCATCGAGGTCTGCAAGGCAGACAGGGATATCGACCTGATCCTCATGGACATAGACCTTGGACGCGGCATGGATGGCACCGAAGCGGCCAAGCTGATACTCCAGGATCGGGATATACCCATCGTTTTCTTATCCAGCCACACCGAACCTGATGTCGTTATCAGGACCGAAGCAATAACCTCCTATGGCTATGTTGTAAAAAACTCGAGCATCACCGTCCTTGATGCATCCATAAAAATGGGCTTCAAACTGTTCCAGGCCAATCAACAAACCATGGCGCTGAACAAGAAGCTTGAAGCCACCCTGGACGCCCTACCCGAACTATTATTCGAGGTGGATCTGGATGGAAGATACTGGGATGCCCACTGTCCTGACCCCACCCTGCTGTACCGGCCTGTAGAGGATTTCCTCGGGCTCCGGATTCCGGATTTGCTGCCGGCACCTGCTGCAAACACCATCATGGCAGCCATAGCCGAAGCCCATGAAAAAGGCCTGGCCAGCGGAAGGCAGTATGAACTACCGGTACCATCCGGAACACGCTGGTTTGAAGCCACCGTCTCACGCATGGCAGGACTGCATGAAAAGCCACACTTCATACTGTTCTGCCAGGACATCACCGATCGTATAGTAGCCAGCAGACGCAGGGTGAAACTGGAACAGGAACTGAAGGAGAGCAAGGACCACGCGGAACGGCTCCTTGAGGTGGCGGCAGAAATCATCATGTGTCTAGACATTGATGGAACCATCACGCTGTTCAATGACAATGGTCACCACTTGCTAGGATACGAACCACCATACCTGATCGGGAAGAACTGGTTCGAGACCTGCCTCCCGGAGGAGCTGAGGGAAGAAATTGCCGGGTTTCTTGTGGGGCTGCGGAATGGTAGCACTGACATCCTGGTTCCCCACACGAACGAGGTGCTTACCAGAACAGGAGAGCGCAGGACCATACTCTGGCACAACACTATCATCAGGGATGCCAATGGTCTGTCATCCGGTATCCTGAGCTCTGGACAGGATATTACCGACCGGATCCGGGCGGAAGACGCTTTGAGGGAGAGTGACCGACGTTTCAGGGCCCTTACCGAAATGGCCCCGGTGCTCATCTGGGAATGTGATACAGACGGCAACTGCACCTATGTGAATACATACCGGACCCGATTCACTGGACGCAGTGCCGCAGAAGAGATGGGAAAAGGATGGCTGGAATCCATCCACCCGGACGACCGTGCAGCCTGTAAGACCGCATCGGAGGAAGCCTTTGCAGGCCGCAGAAGATTCCACCATGAATACAGGCTACAGACGCACGATGGCAGCTTTGCCTTGATTCTTGACCAGGGAACTCCCCGCTTCACCGACAACGGCAATTTCCTGGGTTACATCGGCGTCTGTACGGAAACAAAGCACCGGAAAGGAAACATAAAATGAAATCTTCAAAAAGAATCGCAGTCATGTTGATCGCCATCCTGCTGCTTGCCCCGCTGGCGGGCCTTGGTGCCCAGGAAGCCCAACCAGGACTTCCCGCGGAGGACCGACCTTCCCGAGCCTTCCGCACCGGCGGTTGGATACTGGTGGGAACCGGCGCACTCTTTGGCGTTCTAGGAGGCCTCCTGCTGGTGGAAGGCTTCACCAGCGACGAGCAGGACACTGCCGATTTCGGGAAAATGATGGGCATTGGAACACTGGTCGCCGGCGCCCTGAGTGCCGGAGTCGGTATCTTCCTGGTAAAGGTGCCGCTCCGGTAAGCTGGTACCCCTCAAGCAGAACAGCATGACCAACTGTTCAGGCTGGCCTGGCCACCTGTTCCCACTTACCCGATGCTGCAGAGGCAGCCAAAGCATCCAATACCGCAAGATTGGCCACCGCGTCGCCAAGCGGTGTCGGCACGGGACCTCCTTCAGCAATTGCTTGTGCAAAGGCGTCAAACTGCAGCAGATACTGATCAACAATCTCGGTCTCCACCAGACGCTTGCCAACACTGTTGATAACGGTAAGCCTGCCTGGAACATCGCCGAACATGTTGAAGGGCACCTCGATAGACAGGGATCCACCGGTACCGTAGGCATCGACCCGCTGCATGGGGAAACTCTGGGTGCCTACGGTAAACACCGCCCGTCTCCCTCCGCCAAAATCCAGTATGGCAGAACTGAGGATGTCAGTCTTGAATACCGGGTCCCGTTCCACCAGGCAGATCACCTGTTCTGGTTCAGAGCCCATCAGGAACCGGGCAGACGAAACGGTATAGCAACCAATGTCCAGAAGGGCTCCCCCACCGAAGTCTGCTATGTTGCGTATATTCTGCGGATCGGTGTTGTTGAACGAGAACCAGCCCTGGACGGCTTGCACCTTGCCAATATCGGCGCATTCAACCAGGTCATGGGCACGGCGCCATTGAGGGTGGAAGCGGTACATGAAGGCTTCCATCAACAGGACACCCTTCTTACGGCAGTACTCCGCAGCTTCGATGGCCTCCCGTGCATTCAGACCAAGGGGTTTCTCGCAGAGCGTGCTCTTACCCGCATCGGCAGCCTTCTTGATGAACTCCAGGTGCATGTGGTTTGGCAAGGGGTTGTACACGAAATCCACATCAGGGTCGGCAAGCAGGTCTTCGTATGAACCATAAGCCTTGGTAAAGTCCCAGTTTGCCGCGGCCTTGGTCGCCTTTCCCTGGTCCCTGGACGCGATAGCATAGGGTTCGACCAGAATCGACTCCCGCAAGGGAACGGCCACCCGTTTGAAGTAATGACTAGAGCATCCAAGAACGCCAAGCCTCAGTCTGTCCATTTAGTTCCTCCTCTTCAATACAGTCCCTCTCTTCGATGATGATGGACCATCCCGTTGCTCCGGGAATATTGCCAATCCCGGATAGACATAGTACAACTGTTTGCATGACAAAGCCAGAACAAGCTACCAAACTTCACGCCAGCGGTTCCAACTGCGCCCAGTCGGTGCTCTGCGCCTTCACCGAAGAACTGGGAATGGATACAACCCAGGCCCACCGTCTTGCCACCGGTCTCGGTGCCGGGCTCGGACGCCGTCAGCACCTCTGCGGAGCCATAACCGGCGGGGCCATGGCACTTGGCGCTGCCTTGGGCAACGATACCGGTGCCAACCTTGCAGCCAAAGAGCGCACCTATGAGGCCGTCCGGGCTTATATCGACAGGATGGAAACCGAGTTCGGCTCCCTTGAATGCCGAACCCTTCTTGGGGTTGATCTGAACACCCCTGAAGGCAAGGCCGAGCTCAAGGAACGCAGCCTCTCCGCCTCAGTATGCGACAAGCTCATTGCCCGCTGTGCCGAAGAAGTGGACAGGATACTGAAAAGCCGAACCTGGCACGCTTAGAGCCGCGGCAAGTACGACAGGTTGAGGGCTGAACCACCCAATGCCGTTGGGCTGTGCTGGGGGGCCTGTCGGCTTTATTTTTTCTG
>MIBM01000422.1:6404-21805 GCA_001830645.1 Spirochaetes bacterium RIFOXYC1_FULL_54_7 | reverse complement strand
CCTTCGCCGGGTTGATCGTGTCCGGAGCCTTGGAAAACATGGCCGAGGTTGACAAGTCCATAGCGGCACATCTGGAACATTGGAGCTTCGAGCGGCTGAAACGTGTCGATGTAGCCATCCTGCGCATGGCCGTGTATTCGATACTGTACCAGAGCGACATACCAGCCCAGATAACCATAGACGAGGCCATCGAGATAGCCAAAGAATACGGAGCTGAAGATTCATATCGTTTCATAAACGGCGTACTGGATGCCATCTGGAAGGGTCGGGCGACCAACGCCTGAAAGGCGCCGGACAGTGGGCTGGATGAAGCAGGCGGTTTTCGCCTTGGCAGCGGGCTTGACCATGGCCATCCTGCCTGGCTGTGCCAAGCAACCTGCTTCCTTTGACCTGCTTCTTGCCAGGATCGATGCTTTGGGGCCACTGGCCACTCCCGATACCTTCGCAGGAGCAGCAGCCCTTGCCGGTACAAGCGCGGAAAAACTGCGTCTGCTTAAACGTGCCAGGCTTCAAGACCCCATACTGGCTGCCGATACAGCAAGCTTGATTCTGGACAGTGGTGCTTCTTCGGTAGTCGGACTGGCGGCTCTTGATGCCTTTCTGGAAGCCAGTAGATTTGATGATGCCTTCGGGCTTTTTCAAGGAGTATTGCCTCCTGCTGAGTTTCATCTGGAGTTTGCAGAGACGTTTGTGAGGGCAAAACATGCTGGCCAGGCATCATGGCAGCATGGTCAGGATCGATCCCTGCTATTACTAGCCTATGATGCGACAGGCATGACCGAATTCCTGTATGAAGCCATACTCATGGCTTTGGAGTCCGGAGATGTCGGATCAGCGCGATTCATGATGGACGAATATGTCGCAAGTGGTGCTGTCGGAGTACTTCGACCGGCCATTGATTTGCTGTGGCATCATGGTTTTCTGGATCTGATCTTGAATCTTGGACCCCCTGATTCCAGTTACGAGGCTCTGGCGGTATACGCCGATTCGGCTTTCCTGACAGGACGCATGGCTTTGGCTACTTCAGTCTATGCAGAGCTCATAGAACAACATCCCCTGCGTTCATGGAAACCGTATGCAGCTGTAGCACGGCTGGCAGAACAAACATCCATCCCGGAAGAAACGGACCGTCTTCCCCTGTCACCGGTTGCTCCAGCCAGGAATCCCGAGGCCGGGTATTGGTATGCCCTGATGCGTGATCGTTTTCCTGAAGACAATACTGCAGCTATGGAGTATGGATTGTGGCTGGCCAGGCAGGAATCCACCGAGAACGCTGAGTCATATTTCAGGAATCCTGGATTAAAGCAAGGAAATGAGGCTGAGGCTTCAGCCCGTCTTGCCCTTGCCGGAATGGAGTCGCTGCCCCTGGCTGCCATCGAACTGGCTGCAGCGTATCCTGAATCTACTGTAGCTATGGATTCCGCTCTGGCAGCCTTGTTTACTACAGGTTCATGGAAGCGTTTCATGTCCCTCAATGGCTGGCGGGAAGTGGCTGTCCCAAGGGCTTGGTTCTGGGACGCTGTTTCCATGGCCTTGACGGCTGACTTTGATGCCGCGATCCTATCGCTTGAGGGTAGTGGCCCGATGATACCCGGCTTTGAAGTTTCATATACCATGGCCGCACTGCTAGCCGCTTCGGGACGTTACAAAGAAGCTGCCACTTATTACATGATGGCCGCGACTGATGTGGCGTCAACTGATGTCAGGGCTCGGAGCATGGTGCGTGCAGGTGACGCGTTGGTGGCAGCAGGCGAGTTGTCCGCCGCAACCAATGTATACAATGCGGCCTTGAGCATGGATGCTTTCAACCATGAAGCGATGGCAGCTTTGCGCCGGCTTCCGGATCGATAGGCAATTTAGGCAGCACTGGCCGCCGAAAGGATAGATGATGATACGATTAAAGAATGAAGAGCAGTCAGCGGGTATACGTAAATCCTGTAAACTACTATCAGAAATGTTTGCCTACATACGGCAAATGGTGATCCCCGGCATTACAACCCTTGAACTGGATACAAAGGCGCAGGCTTTTATCGAAGAGCATGGTGGAGTTCCTGCTTTTCTCGGCTATCCATCCTCCGGTGATCACATGGACTTCCCGGCAAGCCTGTGTACCTCAGTTAACGACGAAGTTATTCATGGCATTCCCGGCAAGCGGGTATTGCGCCCGGGAGATATTATCGGACTTGATTGCGGTATAAATCTGGAAGGCTACTTCAGTGATGCAGCCATAACCATTGCCTTGCCGCCGGTGGCTCCCGGGACGGATAGGCTGCTTGCGGTAACTCGTGAATGCCTGGATCGCGCCATCGCTGCCGTCAAACCCGGCGGACGGATCCATGATATCTCGCGGGCTGTCTATTCCCATGCAAAAGCCAATGGTTATGGTGTTGTACGACAATATTGTGGGCATGGTGTAGGCTTTGCTCCGCACGAGGATCCCCAGGTTCCCAATTATGTCGGAAACGGTCCCAACCCACGGTTGAGGGCAGGCATGGTTCTGGCAATAGAGCCAATGATCAATCTCGGAGGTGATGGGGTAAAGGAACTTGATGACGGCTGGACTGTCGTTACCAGTGACAAGTCGTTGTCTGCCCACTTCGAGCACAGCGTGCTTGTGACCGAAACTGGTGTTGAGATTCTCACATACTGGTAATGCTGGTCTCACCGGGCATGTACTATTGGAATACCGCAAGCTGATGGTAACCGTTTCCTGTTTTTTTAGTTATTATCAAGTATGGCACTAATACGTGTCCGGTGCCGGACACCTGCCTGATTTTTCGTTTTCAAGGAGTCATAGATATGTCCCTTACCAAAAAAATGTTTTCCCGCAAATTTTTCCTGATTAATCTGGTTGTGCTGGGGATGATGATCGGCTTCGCTGGAGCCTTTACCATCCTGGCTGGCGGGATTGAATCCGGAAGTTCCGCTGTGGTCCATGCCGAAACTGCCAGTCCTCCGTCAGTTGCCCAGGAGTCAGCCCTGGTTCATGCTGAAGCCCTGCAGACTGCCTTCAACTATGTGGCAGAAACGGTTCTGCCTTCGGTTGTGGAGCTCAACACCCTGGGAACGTCAACCGTCTCTCCCAGCCCGGACTTTCCCTGGAGATTCTTTTTCGGCGATCCAGAGGCAGCACCTGATGAAAATCCTGCTCCCAGGGAGTTCGAGGAAAGAGGACTGGGATCGGGCGTTATCGTCCGCAGGACCGGGAACAAGATCTTCGTGCTAACCAACAACCATGTGGTCGCTGGCGCCAAGGAAATCACCATCAAGCTGTATGACGAACGTGAATTCAGTGGAACCATAGTGGGAACCGATGTTCGTCGTGATCTGGCTGTGGTCTCCTTTGAAACCAAGGACCAGAATATCCGGATAGCTACCCTCGGCAATTCCGATGCCTTGAAGGTGGGTGACTGGGCAGTGGCTATCGGAAGTCCCTTCGGCCTGTTTTCATCCGTTACTACGGGTATAATCAGCGCGATCGGGCGAAATGGCGGGCCGGATGGAAACATTAGTGATTTCATCCAGACCGATGCAGCCATCAACAGGGGCAATTCGGGTGGAGCACTGGCCAACATCAGGGGCGAGGTCATAGGTGTCAATACATGGATCGCATCTACCACCGGTGGCAGTGTAGGTCTCGGTTTCTCGATTCCCGTCAACAATGCCAAAAAAGCGATAGAAGATATCATCTCGGGAGGTTCCGTAAAATATGGTTGGCTCGGTGTACTCCTTTCAAATGCAGACAAGCAAGCTCTTGCCGAGCTTGGCCTGGGCGAACGACGGGGTGCCATGATAGGCAATGTATTCTCTGACGGACCTGCCGGAAAAAATGGAATGCTGCCAGGCGATTTTGTTGTGGCCATAGATAGCCGCCCAGTGGCCAGCATAGACCAGCTTGTTCGTATAGTAGGCGATCTTCCCGTAGGCCGGCAGGCAACCTTCGGCATCATCCGCAGTGGCAAAACCATGGACATCAAGGTTACGATAGAAGAGCGCAAGGAAGCCAATGCAGCGGATTATGGCAAGCTGTGGCCAGGACTTGAACCTGCCCGCCTTACTCCCGAAGTCCTGGAAGCCAGGAAACTGCCAGCAGCGACCAAGGGTATCCTGATATCCAGCGTGGTAGCACGCAGTCCTGCGGCCACACTGGGCATGATGATAGGTGATGTGGTAACCCATATCAACGAAAAGCCTGTGGCATCATTGGCTGATTTCTTCAGGCTCCTCAATGATACATCCGCCAGGAATATCCAGTTTACAGTGATCCGTGACGGTCAGACCCTGACCACGCTTGCGCTCGTACGCAAGTGATGTTAGAGTTGGATGCCGAGAGGTTTTTATGAGCAAGGAATTCATATCTTATAACCAGGTGCGCAACAACGCACTGAAACTGGCCCACCACATCCACATGGACGGGTTTATCCCCGATGTGATCTACGTCTCCCTCCGCGGTGGTGCCTATCTTGGCAACGTGATTTCCGAATATTTCAAGGCTGTGCGCCGGGAATCCAAACCGGTGCTGTACGCTGCTGTAGTAGCCAGGTCCTATTCCGATGTACACCAGAACGACCAGGTCAGGGTGGATGGCTGGACCTACAGCCCCGAATACCTGCGCAATGGCGACAAGGTTCTGCTGGTTGACGACATCTATGATTCCGGCAGAACCATTAACCATCTAGCCGAGGTCATTCTTGGCAAGGGTGTCCCCCGGAGGGATTTCAAGATAGCGGTCCATGATTACAAAATCATAGGTTACCGTGGCGAGCAGTTGCCGATCCGGCCGGATTACTGGTGCAGGCTTCACGAGATCAAGGTTCCAGGGGATGAGAAATGGATTCATTACATGAGCCACGAACTGGTTGGCCTCACGGATGATGAACTTCGTACCCATTACTATCCAGAGGATCCAGAACTTCAGAAGATCCTTTCGGTGCTCAAGAGTTGATGTCCCCAGGGTGGTCTTCCCAGGTCAGGGCTGGGCATCTTCCAGTCTTGATGGCTGTCCTGATGCCTCTGGCCTTGGCTTTTACCACCCCCCTTCCTTCCCTTGCCCAGGCTCAGAGCCAGACCCAGGCTCCATCCATGCAACCTGCTGCCAAGCCCAGCTTGCCTGCCTCCGGCAGCTATCCCCATGCCGTTCTACTCGACCCCGCCTTTCTGGACAGCACCTACATGTTCAGGTTTTCGTCTTCATCTCCCTGGCGACCCTTTGACAGGGTTCTGGTGCTGGATGCATTTCCGGGTGAACAAAGACCTTATAAACTGCACTTGCTTTCCAATATGACTGGTGAAGTTGCCGGTTTTGAGTATGTCATTGACAGGCAGCCACCAGAAGCACCAACCATCTTTCCAGTCTCTGGTGATGTGGGCTATACCTTGACCGTCGGGTTGAAAGGCGAAGGCAGCTTCATGCTGTCCATGAATGGTGAGTCTTTTATCCCCTTCAATCCTGCGGTTCCAGTATTCATGGAAGCTCCATCTGATGGGAGTTCAATAGTAACCGCCATGGCCTATGCAACGGATGAGCATGGCAACTCATCCCTGCCTTCCTACGCCAAATGGCGTTTGTCCAATATGGATGCTACCTCTTTGCCAGCTTTCGATTCTGGTCTGTGGAATCCCGCCGAACTGCGCATACTTGATACTGTAGATGGCCTTTCCATACGGGTCGGTGCAGAGCCCGGAGCAAACCCTACGGTGATACTGGATGTTCCGGAGGGCACAATTCCGGTCATCTCGGTGCAGGCATCCCGCAATGTCCCTTCAGAGGCTTCCTTTGTCCGTCTATTACCTTCAGCTGGACGTGCCAGCGCTGAAATCCCGGTGCCGTGGGGTTATGACCTGGAACTGACCGCTCGTTACGGATATGAAGATGGTGGCGGATTGGTTGTAACCGGAAAAGCCAGTCCGATCCGGGCTGAGTTTCCCTTCCGTGGGCCACCAGCGCCTCCAGCAAAGGCACCCGCTCCAGTGATTACCACCTCTTTCGGGGCTACGCTTGTGAGCTGGCCTCCATCGATGACAGAGCTGTATTTCAGCATGGATGGTTCTGCTTATACTCGTTATACAGAACCGGTTCTGTTGCCATTTCGTGGTCCAATTCCATATGAGTTGTCGTATCAGGCTGCCAATGCTGGTGGCCGTTCTGCTCCGGTTTCTCTGTCTGTCCAGGTACTGCCCCGACTGGAGGCTCCGGTGATCAGCGGTGTTCAGGAAGGATTGACCTATGGAATGGGTCCGGCCATTCAGGTGCTTGCCACATACGGTACGGTCCGCTTCGAGATGACGATGGACGGATCGGAACCAGCACCACCAGGATCCGGGAGCCCTGCCATTGTAGATGCAACGTCCTTTGCAGGAAAGGCCGGACAGCGTGTGCACTACAGAGTCAGGCTGGCCGCTGTCGATGCTAGTGGAACAGTTGGGCCCGAGAGCTTCCTGGACTTCACTGTGGACCGCGAGCCTCCACCAGTACCGGTCCTGGCGCAGGACCTTCCCGCATACAGTGCCGATGACCTTGTACTCACACTCAGGAAAACCAACGATGATGCCTGTGTCTATCTGGCTGTCTCTGAAAACGGTTCTTTACAGTTCCAGGAGTATACCGGCCCCGTGGTATTGCCCGGTTCCGACAATGGCAGGAAACGCTACGTTGTCAGGGCTTTTTCTGAAGACATTTTCGGGAACCGCTCGGCAGAGATGCAGCCAGTAACTGTCCTGGTTGACCGTTCATCCCTGTATGTTGATCCTGCAGGTAAAAGCGGCGCCACCGGTACACCCGATGATCCTCTGTCATCCTTGCAGGAAGCCTTGCTGGTATCACAAACTACTGGTCGCAAGATAATTTATCTGCGGGGAAACCATGTTCTTGCCAGTCCTATTCAGGTTGATGGTAGCCTCAGGCTTCTAGGGGGCTTTACCCAGGAATGGACAGCCAACCAGCGTGAATTTGCCAGCATCCGCTTCAGCCGACCCTTGGCTTCAGGAACTGCAGGGCTGAGGATAGAAAATGGCCTGCTTGAACTGAAATCTGTTGGGCTGTTGGCAAAAGGAACCGGTGTTTCAGTCCTGATCGACGCTAAAAACGCATCCTTGATTTTCGAACGGGTTTCCCTGGCTTTGTCAGGTGGCCTTGAGGCAACCGTAATCAAACTGGAATCAAGTCAACTTGCTGTGGATGGGGCAGATATATCGGTATCATCAGTTGTGACAGGTCGCGCCTTGGACAGTATAGATTCGGACTGCAAGCTGGACAGACTGGCGGTCACTGGTGATTCATCAGTCAGCCTTTTTGATGCCCTGCGAATCGTAGGCGGCCAATCCACCCTGAAGGATTTGCGCCTGGATGCAAGTCCCGGCCTTGCTTTTTCCGGCTTGAGTCTGAGTAGGACCCGGATTTCAATGTCCGGCAGTGCTTTCTTCGTAAAAGGTGGTGCTTCAACGCTGCGCTTGGTCAACCTCAACGCAGCGGAGTTGACTGCCGACACGCTGTTTGGTGATGTAGCCTGGTCGGGAGAAGCCGAATTGTTCAGGCTAGGATCTTCATCCAGCCTTCGCCTTGCCCATGCTACGGTGTTGGCAAAGGCCAAGCGCCTCAGCGTTGTGGAACATCGTGACTCTACCTTGAACCTGGTCAATTCAATCTTCAATGTCGATTCACCTTCGGCATTTTTTGCGTCCGGAGACAGCGTTCCACAGACAACTTCAGTCAGTGCCAATTGCCTCTGGGGTTTTTCTGCCTTCCTTTCCGGAAGTGGCAGATCTGGCTCTCTCGCTGAGTTGAATAACCATTCGATTCCCGGCTATCCCAATTTCATTGAGGTACCGGCCAAAACCTTTACGGCTACCAACAAGGGTTTACCCCGCCTCTCAGCTTCATCTGCCTGTGTCGGGGGAGCTTCTCCTTTGCCCTGGACCTTACCTGACAGCCTGCAGGTAGACCTGCGTGCTCCCGCTGCCCGTGATATCGGAGTTGATGGACTCCGGGAGGGTCGCTTATAATCCGCCAAGTCTTCAGACTGCTCGTACTTGTACTGTCCTTGGCGAAATCGGTTCCATTTACATTTGCCCAGGAAGGACTTGCCAGCCTGCCATCGGAACAACATCCCGAGCTGCTTGCCGGGTTGTCATCCTGGTTCAAGGTCCTTGATGGCTTCCTTACCGGTACAGTTACAGATTATAGACTTGAAGCGGGGCATCAAGCGTTGAATGAACTTGTGATGCTTGCTTCCGGAATTCCGTCAGGTGATGATGGAGTGATACAGATCTCACATTTACCGGCATTCATTGCTGTTTCTGAAACCTTGCTGGGAAAGAACCTTGTTGATCCTCTTGGCAGTGTCGCACTGCTACATGGAGGGGCAAATCCCCTGCGCGTGGTTTTAGCCTTTCTGTCAGCTTTGAATGTCAGGGATCGCGAGGCTTTCAGGCACCTGGCAGGGATTGAACCCGACTTGATTTTTAACCTTCTGGACTTTTCAAGATTACAGGGGCCGGCCCAAAGTCTTGCTGGCACTGATGATTCTGTCACTGTTCCTTCTCCTGAGCTTTCCTCAAGCAATCCTGTGACCTTCCCAGGAGCTTCGATCACAAGATCTGTTGCCGGGGAATTGATGGAAGCGGAAAAGCTTCTGGGATCATGGCGATCCAGTCGGCTACGTGCTGCCAGCGTGCAACCAGGGAGTCTTGCCCATGCGGAGGCAAGCCTTGAAGCCGGAAAGTATCTGGCTGCACTGCTTGATACGGTATATGGACCGGTGATCTTCAATCCAGGCTGGGCTGGTGAACGTTTTGCCCAGGACGTAAAGCGTGATCTGAACGAAGCATGGTCGGCTATCGGCCGTGCCGTTGCCGTTGACTTGCGCCTTGAAGCAGCTCCTTGGTTGGCCCGCAGACTCGGAACAACAGCCGCTCCATCCTTCAGCCTGGAATATGCCATGCAGCCTTCACCATCGAAGGCCTTCAAAGCCCTCATGACCGTGCGTATCGTTGCAGCGGGAGTATCATATGGGATTCCATTCCAGATAGCTGCCAGGGCCTTGAGGGCTGCCTCCGCTGCTTATTTCGGTGATGCACCATTGCCGGTGCGCTACGTAGAAGAACCGCTTCCGGGGCTGCGAATCTATATACCACGTGACGAGTCTGATGCCGGCAAGGCCATAGCCGAACTGGAGGCCGACCTTTCAGCTGCATATCCTGTAGTCTTGAGTGTGCCTCCAATTTTAGTATCCATTCCTTCACCTGCCGATATTACGCATGCTGGTATTTGTATTGCACTGGATGGAGCCTATCGTGAAGTCGCTGTCGGGGTATTGCTGGCCCGCTCGTTTACTGCACAGCTGCATGGCCGTGGTTATCCGGATCTGGCTTCCCTGGTGGTTCACGAAGCGGATGCCAGCCTGCACGGCGAGGTCAATGCCGATGGGGGAAGTAATGTGACTGCCATCAATGAAAAAAGCGCCGTCGATACGAAAGACAGGAAAGACTGATCATGGCCACCATCAAGATCATGAAAAGCCTGGAGCCATCATTGATGATACTGTTGCTCATCGTTTCCTGCGGCCTTGGTCAAGGTAGCATGGGCACCCCAGCCGCAGTGCCGGATGTACCTGAAACCCCGGAAACTCGGCTGGACTCAAATCTGAAGGGACTGGACCAACCGGGGATTCATGAATCATCTGGTTTCTTTCCGGTTGAACCAGGCCAAGTCCCATTGCGTTTCACGGTCGTAGGTGATATGGGAGGGTCAGTGCTGTATTCTTCCAGTACACTTCCAGCCTGGTTGTCAGGAAAAAGCACATTCATGCTGGGGTCGGATGGAAGATTGACCACAATTCCGTTGGATGAATCATCCAGTCTGTATCTTCCGCCCGATCTTACGGCCTTTGCCAGATATTACTCATCCCGAGAAGCTTGGAAAGACAAGCTCCACAACGGGGGAATGGAGTTTTCAGAACTGGAACCCACGGAGCAATCGACCACGGAGCAATCGATCGGTCAATTTCAGTCTGGCCAGGAAATGGCCGGGGAGAATCTTCCTGTCAGTGTCTGTGTTACCGGACCGACCAGTGCGGTAATGATCATGGATGACAAGCGGTTGGTTGGAATCACGAATGATACGGTGATTGTATTGCGTAATCTTGAAACTGAAATCTCCGGTGCAGTGGTTGTTTCTGGTTCTCCTTTGGAAATTGTCATAGCCGACTCATATGGCAAGATATTGGCTCTTGATGGCCAGAATGCCAACACTCTGTGGGAAAGCACAGGAGGACCGGTACTACTTTCAGGAGGAATGGCCATTTATGTTGGCGGAGATTCATATCTGCAAATTCGTGAGGCTCTGGATGGACGAGTAATGGCAAGCTCGGATCTGGCCGGGTTTTCATCATCCATCAAGGCTACCAGGGATGCAACCCGCATTTTTGCCATCCTTGTGGATGGTCGCCTTGTGGCCATGGATAATAAGGGTAAAACTTTATGGATAGCCGAGACCGGTATGCAGCCTTTGTCAATCCTGAATGACCTCAGACAGGTGCAGGTTGTATCCATGGATATGCTTGCGGCCTTTGACAAAAACACAGGTTCGGAATTTTGGCGTTTGTCTCTGCCTGTTCCGCCTGGAGGTGATCCCGTTATTCTACCGGATTCCATTATTTATGCAGGTACCGATGGCAAGGTGTACGCGAGTTTTCCGGAGCCTGAACCTCCTGAGCCGCTAGCCACTGGTCCCGGTGAGCGGGTAACGGCAGTAATCGGGTTCAGACTTGAAAAATATATCAGGAATAGAAGTGATCAGCTTATCACTTTTATGCCTTATGTCGATGAGGCCGCCCATGAGGGTCCTTCGGCTTTTACTGTCTTCGCCTATGGCCCTGTAGAGCTTGGCGGTGAGTACTGGCTGACCTGGGGCGGAGAGGATCGCGACGTAGTGCTCGCATTATTCAATGAAGACGGAGATGAATTAAGGGCCAATCTAGATGAATTCGGGACCCATGATTCGTTTTCATATCGCCTTGACGAGAATGGGCATTACTTCATTGCCTTGGGCAGGCAAGACCCGGCTCCAATAAATGAACCCTTGTTCCTGTCTGTAATTCCAGCACGCCGCGACTGAGTCTGGATACAGTCTCCATTTACACCTGTATTACTGTCCGCATGTGCATCTGTCAATTAAAAATCAATCCAACTATGGGTCCGGCCAACTACAGCACCTGCCAATTAAAACTCGGTTCTTCTGGTTCCCTTGACATATTCAGTAAGATCCGAACATACAGCCTCGGCACTGCTGATATTTGCCCCGCAGACACCGCAGGATGCGTACAAGGCGGCTTGGTGTACATCTTCGCTGTAGTCAGCTTGGGCGTCATGCACCTGTACAATCGTAAAGCCCCTGTCCGAACCATCCCTCGCGGTGGTGTCTACACATTGGCTGGTAGCCAGGCCTGTCATTACCAGCACATCGACACCAGAAGCCCGAAGTTGCGCTTCCAATACCGTCCCGTTGAAACCCGAAAATCCTGTTTTCTCAATCACAAGATCGCCTGTGCGGGGTTTTATCGCACTCGCCACGGCAGCCCAGGGGTCGGATGCAAGGGGATAACAGTCACTGAAACCCGCCCTTTCTGCATCTGCCCAGAATTTCATGAAGAAGCGGTGAAGGTCCGAACGGTCTTCCATGGTTCCACACAGGCGTAGATAGATTACCGGCCAGCCTTCGGTATCAAAGGCTGACCGTAGCCTGAGGATGGAGGGCAAGACCAGGTTTTCTACCCTATTGCCGATATACCCGGTGGATCCTGGCCAACGCTGCTCCGAATAGGCACAAAAGCTTGATGCCGGATCGAGGTAATAGCGTTGGACATCTACAATGAGAAGGGCGGCCTTCATGCCGTCAGATCGTGGTTCCGGGTTCTATGAGCGTGTTTTTTGGAATCACTATTATGCCATCCACGATATAGTGGTTACCATATTCCCCATCCGGACGTGGCTTTGGATCTATGCCTATCCTGCAATTGGATCCGATGCGCACGTTCTTGTCTATGATGGCTCCCTTTATTATGGAACCCCCGCCGATTCCGATGGGAGGAATCCCTTTCTCTACATTTTTCTGCTTATCATCTACACTCTCGTAATGATCAGCACCCATGCATACTACGCCTTCAAGGCTGGCTCCTGATTCTATAAGGGTACGGATACCTATGATTGAATTGCTGATGGACGCGTTGGTGATGATGCAGCCGTCGGCGGTCAAGGTCTGGTTCAGGGTACTGTAGTTTATCTTGGATGCCGGCAGGTTGCGCCTATGGGTGTAGATGGGGTTGACCTCATCATAGAAATTGAAGGCTGGAGAGATTGATGCAAGATTCAGGTTGGCTTCGTAGAAGCTCTTTATTGTACCGATGTCTTCCCAGTAGCCTTCGAAAATATATGCATTCACTTCCTGTTTCTTGAGGATGTTCGGTATTATTTCCTTGCCGAAGTCGTCAGCCTTGACGCTCAGACTTTCTTCCATAAGGGCTGCATCGAAGACGTAGATGCCCATGGACGCAAGGTAGTCTTTGTGGCTCCGGCGATCCTTGACGAATTCCTTTGGAACCTTGAAATCCGAGATATCCTTGACTGGTCCCGGCTTTTCCTGGAATTCCACGATGCGGCTCTCGGCATCAACTTTCATGATACCAAAGTCACTGGCATCCTCCCTGCTTACGGTGGTGCAAGCTATGGTCAGGGCCTTACCGGATTTGATGTGCTGGTCTACCATATCGGCCAGATCCATGCGGTACAACTGGTCGCCTGAAACAATCAGGTAATGGCTGGGTTTCTGGGTCCTGAAATGCACCAGGTTCTTGCGCACGGCGTCGGCGGTGCCTTCATACCAGCCGGAATGGGTCAGGGTCTGCTCGGCAGCAAGAATCTCGGCAAATCCGTTGGAGAACGTATCAAAGTTGTATGATTTGGCGATGTGAAGATGCAAAGATGCCGAATTGAACTGGGTAAGTATGTAGATCTGCTTGAAGCCTGAATTGATGCAATTGGAGATTGGAATGTCAACTATCCGGTACTTGCCTCCGAAGGGTACAGCAGGCTTGGCCCTATCCTTGGTCAACGGATACAATCGAGTCCCCTTGCCTCCGCCTAGAACGATGGCCAATACGTTATGCATGTTGATCCTCCTTTTATGTTGTGGCCTTGCGGACCGTAAACAGCTATATGACGATTTACCAAATGCGTCCTATACCCTATCATAGTATAGCCATGATACGAAAACCTGCCAGCGATTTCATCGAGCAAATGTTGACTGATCCTGAATTGGTCAACTGTTTTTCACGGGTTGAACGTCTGCCTCCGAAAGAGGCCGAGTACGCAGAGCTACCACCCTCGCTTGATTCGCGCCTGGCCACTGCCCTGCGTGGTCGTGGAGTCGAGCGCTTGTACTCCCACCAGCGCGAGGCTTGGGATATGGCAAGGGCCGGCAAGGATTTTGTGGTGGTTACGCCGACCGCCAGTGGCAAGACCTTGTGCTACAACCTTCCCGTAGCCCAGGCCTTGCTCGATGACCCGGAAGCCAGAGCCTTGTATCTTTTTCCTACGAAAGCCTTGTCACAGGATCAGCAGGCAGAGCTGAACGCCTTGATCGGTGCCGGCAACTTGCCTGTGAAGGCTGCGACCTATGATGGGGATACTCCCCAAGCCATAAGGGCAGCAGCCCGTGAAGGAGCCAGAATTGTGATAACCAATCCGGATATGCTCCATTCCGGTGTCATGCCCAACCATGCCAAGTGGATACGCTTTTTTACTGGTCTACGCTACATAGTAGTAGACGAGATGCATTCCTATCGAGGCGTCTTCGGAAGCCATGTTGCCAATGTTTTCAGGAGGCTGTTGCGCATTGCGGCCTTCTATGGCTCAAGGCCTACCTTCATTCTATGTTCAGCAACGATAGGCAATCCGTCCGACTTGGCTGAACGCCTCACAGGCCGTCCGGTATCGGCCATTGAGCGCAATGGAGCTCCCCGGGCAGGAAAGCTTGTCGCTTTCTACAACCCACCCTTGGTGGACCCAGTGCAGGGTATACGCCGGAGTTCAGCCCTGGAATCACGGGATATAGCGATCCGGCTGCTGAAGGCCGGAATCCGTACCATACTGTTCGCACGGTCCCGTCTGCGGGTAGAGATAATCGCCTCTTACCTGAACCAGCATTTTGCCAATCTGTACACGGACAATTCGGGTATCCGGGTAGAACCGTACCGGTCCGGTCTGTTGCCCAACGAGCGCCGGGAAATAGAGCGAGGCCTTCGCGATGGTGATATACACGGCGTTGTATCCACCAATGCTCTGGAGTTGGGCATTGATATCGGTGGGCTGGATGCGGCGGTAATGGCTGGCTGGCCAGGCAGCCTGGCATCGTTCTGGCAGCAGTCTGGCAGGGCAGGCCGCCGCCAGGGTTTGTCGGTTACGGTGTATGTGGCATCCAGTTCACCTCTTGACCAGTATCTGGTAGCACATCCAGAGCGGATTCTGGGTACCGCGGCTGAACGGGCCCGGATAGACCCGGAGAATCCATATATCTATACCGATCATGTGAAATGTGCCGCCTTTGAACTGCCCTTCCATGATGCCGAAACCTTCGGGCAGGATATAGGAGAGGTCTTGTCTTTCCTTTCCGAAGATGGCTTGGTCAGGCATAGTGGCGGACGATGGTACTGGTCAGATGCCGGTTATCCGGCAGAGAAGATATCCCTGCGGTCGGCTACCGCGGACAATGTAGTAATCCTGGATGTTACCGCCGGTCGTTCCACGGTGATAGGCGAAATGGACAGGCCAAGTGCCAAGGAACTGATCTTCGATGATGCTGTATACATTCATCGTGGACGCCAATACATGGTGCTCAAGCTGGACATAGAGAACCGGCAGTGCCTGGTAGAGGAGCGGAACTGCAATTATTATACCGATGCGGTAGTAAAGATTGACCTGAAAGTCTTGTCCGAGGACGACCGTTTCGGAGAAGCGATCCTGCCCCGTGTTGTAGGTGATCTACTGGTCAGATCCCAGGCAGAAAAGTTCAAAAAGATACGTTTCAATACCCACGAGAATGTCGGATACGGTGAAATCTACCTTCCGCCGGAGGAGATGCAGACCAGAGCCATGATGTGGCTGTTGCCGGAAGGTAGCCCGGCCGGAGACGCGTTGGCAGCCTGTGGTGATGAGTTGACCAAGGCCAGCATCCTGTCTGGTATTACGAACCTTGCCCGAAGCCTTGCTCCGGCTGAGCTCATGTGTGATCCATCGGATCTGGGAGCTACCTGGCGGGTGCGGGATGACCACTTCGGTGTGCCTGCCATATATATCTGGGACCGCTATCCAGGCGGTACCGGCCTCTCGGAGGCCTTGGCTCCAGTCTT
>MIBM01000422.1:415-6365 GCA_001830645.1 Spirochaetes bacterium RIFOXYC1_FULL_54_7 | reverse complement strand
CTGTGATTGCGATGATGGCTGTCCGTCATGTGTTGGCCTGTTTGATCCAGTGAACGGTGGTGATTCCAGCCTCCGTAAGACCAAGGTCCGGAAGGTTCTAGAGGCCGCTCTCAGTCGCGGCAGCACCGGCTAACCATGTCCAGGGATTTGCGTACCAGGCTGGCCGGAATCCGGTCCACCTCCACACCCAGGCATGATCCGGGTCCCTTTATCCTGGGTGCAAAAACAGAAACGGAAACAAGAGCAGAAAAAGAAACAAGAGCAGAACCAGAAGCAGAACCGGGTCAACGCATGCTGTCTGGCTGGGACCGGATCAGCCCGCATTTCTGGATGCGCCATATGGACAGCGCTGTAGAGCCTGTAAATCCTGGTCTGGAGGTGGATGGCGCTCCGTTTTCCATTCGTCTAAAGGATGTGCGGCTGTCCCTTGCAGGGATGTGCTTCTTTGACCTGGAAACTACAGGACTCTCAGGTGGAACGGGAACAGTGGCCTTTCTGGCCACCGTGGGAAAATTCAGCGCCACCAGTGGATCCAGTCCCGGGATGAGCTCCGGCATGACGGACAGGTTCCATACCACCCAGTATATCATGGATGACTACCCAGGGGAATCTGACATGATCCACCGGCTTACAGTTGACCTTTCGGAGGCACAGTCCATCGTTACCTACAACGGGGGTTCCTTTGACCTGCCACTGTTCAGAACCCGTTGCATCATGAACGGGCTACGGCCGCCCGAGTTTCCCTGGCATCTGGATCTGCTTACGGTTGCCCGTCGTCTGTGGCGGGTTGTCCTGCCGGATTGTTCACTTGGAACCATCGAGCGGGAGATCCTTTCCATAGACCGTGGGCCTGATCTGCCAGGCAGTGCCATTCCCGAAAGGTGGTTTTCATATCTCCGGGGTGGCAAAGGCGCCCAGGACGTACTGGACTTGGTGTTTTCACACAACGATCACGATGTCAGGACTCTTGCAAGGCTTCTGTCGCTGTTGGCCCAGGGTTTTGAAAGCGGCCAGGTTTTCAGGGCCGATCCCCTGGGGCTTGCGGTTCTTCTGGGTCGATCCAACCCTGTACTGGCCCTTCGCATCCTTGAGGCTGCAATGGCCGAAGGTGAGACGAGGGCTATAAAGCCGCTAATGCGCACCTACTGGAAGGCAGGAAGACACCAGGAGCGCATGGATCTCGTTCCACAACTACCTGAAGATACGTACGGCCTGTACATGAAGTCAGTCCGCGCTGAAAAGCTGGACAGGGATCTGGAGGCGGCAATCTGCCTAGCTGACCAAGCACTAGCCAACGCAAGCGGCAGCATGGCAATTCGCCTGGAAAGCCGTCTGAAACGACTCGGGCTTCTGTTGGCAGTGAAGGGATCAGCCCATTGACTTGTGGGTAGATCAAGTAGTTTGAGGGCAGATCAAATGGCAGGTTTCAGCGCTGACTGTCCATCAGGGTATCCCCGAGTTGTCCGCAGGCACCACCAACGCCACGGCCCCTCTTTGCCCTGCGCACGGCATTCACGCCCAGTCGTTCCAGTTCAGTCTCGAAGCTGGCCATTTCTTCCCTTGTTGGTTGACGGTATGGCAGTTCTTCTACCGGGTTCCAGAGAATCACATTTACCTGCACCTTCAGGGGATGGATCCAGGCTGCCATGGCACGCGCGCCTTCCACCCCGGAATTGACGCCACCCATGATAGCTGCTTCGAGGCTTATGCGGTCACCGGTTTTCCCCTGGTAATACAGCAGGGCCTTCTTCAGCGCCGCTAGATTCCAGCGGCGGTTCACCGGCATCAGGGTATCACGTAGTTCATCCGTAGCAGCCGTCAATGAAATGGCCAGGCGGACATGGGGACCCTCATCAGCCAGTGACATGATGCCAGGCACCAGACCGCAGGTCGAGATGGTTATCTTCCTGGTTGATAGATTGAAGCCATCGGGATCAGTCAGTATCTGGATGGCCGGACGCAGGGCTTTCAGGTTGAGTAGGGGTTCGCCCATGCCCATGAATACCACATTGGACGGTTTCCTGCCGAGGGCAGCCAGGAGCAGGTACTGTTCGATGATCTCATCTACACGAAGATTGCGAAGGAAACCAAGGGTGCCGGTTTTGCAGAACGAGCAGGCCATGGGGCATCCGACCTGGGTTGACAGACAGGCTGTCAGTCGACCTTCGTGATCAGCCAGCAACACTGCTTCTATGGCCGCCCCGTCATTCAGGCGGATTTTTATCTTGGATGATCCGTCACCGTCAGCCAGGGTTTCAACTATTTCGCTTGAGAATAATCTGGGGCTTAGTACGGTTAGACGTTCACGCTCAGTTGAGGGGAGATCGGTCATGTCTTCAAAGGACCGGGCTCCTTTTACTATCCACCTGAAGATTTGCTTGCCCCTGAACGGCTTGTCCATACCGAACCGGGCAGCAATCTGATCCGGAAGCAGGCCGGTCGGGTGAACCGCAGAACCGTTATCCTGCCCTTCCATAACTGGTTCATCCATGGCCTGTCCTCCGGTGCTCACTGGTGTTGTATCTTGGCTAGCAGATCCAGAATCTGGGAATTCCTGATGCCAAGGCGCTGGAAATCGTGGAGGGTTTCTTCCGCCATGCGTTTCTCGCCAATAGCCAGATAACAGGTAGCCAGTTCAAGGTGCAGACGATAGTTTTTCCCGTCGTTCTGGACCAGGCGCCTGAGGGATTCTATGGCATCGGTAACCTTGCCCTGGAGGCGTGAAATGGTCGCAAGACCAAGAACTGCATACACATCGAACTCGATGTTGAGGGCACGTTCGTAGTAGTCCGAGGCATTCACGTAGTCTTCCATGCTGCGGTATGCATCACCTGCCCGGGTCAGGATGACCTTGTTGCGCGGATCCCTGTCCAGGATGCGGTTCCAGTAATCAAGGGATTTCTGTGGCTCACCAACACCGCGGTGGCAGTCGGCCAGACCGAAAAGGGCATAGAAATTTTCAGGTTCCTTGTTCAGGGCCTTTTCGAAGTACGGAACGCCCATGTCAAACTGCTTGAGTTTCCTGTAGCAGTTTCCTATGGACGTAAGCACCCTGATATCCACCGCGTCGCCCTGGGCATGCACCATACGCTGCCAGTAGTGGAGGGCATCGCGGTATTCCTTGAAATCATAATGGAGGTGCCCCAGGCCTATCAGCGCATAGGGATTGTCCATCTCCATCTCGAGAACCCTGAGATAGATTGCCTTGGACTTGCGGAAATCCCTTACCTTCCGGTAAGCATCGGCAATTCTGGTCAGGACAGTGATGTTCTTGTTGTCGTGCAACAGGTACTGTTCCCAGATCTCGATGGCTTTCTGGTACTGGTTCAATGCCTTGTAGCAATCAGCCAGACCAAACAGGGCGTAATTATTGCCCGGATGGTAGATAAGGCATTTCTTGTAATGATCTACCGCATCGCGGTGGGCACCGCGTTTTCTGGCAGCATCTCCGAGGCCTACAAGGGCGTAATTGTTCTCGGCATCTTTTTCTATTATTTGCCTGAAATTACGCTCTGCATCGCCTACGCGGTTTTCCTTGAGGAACTGGTATCCCTTTTTGGATAACTCCGCGATTTCCATGAGCTCTTGGTTCTGCTGGGGGGCCGTCCCGGCATCGAACCCGTGCTCATCGTCCTGGTTGGTAAGGTCACTCATGCTTTTTCCTCTTCGTCCAGTATTTTTCGTATGGCTAGAGCTGCGCGTTCAATCAGCTCGTCGCTTCGTTTACAATCATGGGCCAGTTTGAACATCTTCAGGGCGTCTATTGGCTGGCCACCATCAAGGTATCGTTCACCGACTCTCATAAGACCGTCGGAATAGCCGGTAGTCTGGAAGATTCGCCTGGCCGTCTCGGTGTCACCAGCATTGAACAGAGCATTGCCCCGCCGGTTAAGCTGGGCTTTCTGGGCAGAACTTATATCAGATTTCGGTTCATCGACTGTTTTTATCAGGCCGGCTTCCGGAAATCTTTCAAACAGATCCTCGTTCATGTTTCACATCCTGGATTTATGCATGTAATTGCGCTCATCCGAAAATACACTATATTTTATGTTTCCGAAATAATCAACGAACACCTAGGGTTACAGTTGCCCGTTTTTTGTTTTTACCCAATAGCTGCGTATTCCCGTGAAAAATCAGCTAGCTGCGTTACACTAGTTGCTATGGTTCAAGAAGAAATGTTTGCTGAAACCCTTGGGGACTCCGATGCAGGCGTCGATGGTACAGATTTCGGTCCCTGCCGTATCTTGTCATTCAAAGACGATGAGTACTCCCGGTGTACAGATGACAGGCTCATACAATTGATTCATCTGCTGGATAAATAGGCATTTCGTTCATGGCTGTACTTCTGTCTTCCTTCGGTAAAATCTGACTCTTGATCTGCCGTACTCGCGTTCGTCCTCCATGACAAGGTCTCCTGCCTGCTGGGGCAGGGAATTTTCAGCGGGATAGTGGATCAACAACAAGCCATCAGGGACAAGCAGCTGTTTTTCGGCTATGGATTCGATCATTGGTGTCTTGAATTCATACGGGAATGGCGGATCACAGAAAATCACTGAAAAGGTTTCATGGCACCGTACTATGAAGCGTTCAACCGGAACGCAGCGGCATTCTATGCGTTGTTCCGCCATCGATACATTGCGTATCAGGGTCCTGAGTTTGGCCCTGTCACGTTCAACGCACACTATGGGACCAGCCCCACGGCTTGCTGCCTCTACTGCCATGATGCCCGAACCTGAAAACAGGTCCAGGAAAGAGCGTCCATCAAGATTCCCGAGGATGGAGAACAGGGATTCCCTCATCATGTCCATGGCAGGGCGAATTTCCCAGGGGCCCCGTGGAACCTCAAGGTGCAAACCTTTGAGTTTACCGCCGGTTATTCTCAAACCGCTCATCTTCAGTGTTGCCTGTCCCGGAAGTCACGTTGCAGATCCCGTTGTACGTCCCGTTCTTTGATGGATTCACGCTTGTCGGCAAACTTCTTGCCCTTGCAGAGGCCTATTTCAACCTTGACTCTGCCCTTCCTGAAGTGGAAGTCAAGAGGAATCAGGGTATAGCCTTTTTCACGCACTCGCCGTTCCAGGCGCTTCAGTTCATGGGCATGAACAAGCAGTTTGCGCGGTCGGTCGGGATCGTGATTGAAGACCGAGCTGTAGGTATATTCCGCGATATGTACATTGCGTAACCAAAGTTCGCCTTTTTCGATTACCGCATAGCCATCGGGGAAGGAGACCTTTCCCATACGCAGGGACTTGACTTCAGAGCCAAGCAATACAACACCACACTCGAAGTCTTCTTCCACCGCGTAGTCAAAGCGGGCCCGCCTGTTCAGGGCAATGATCTTGACGCCGTCCATGACTCAGTCCTTGACCGGGACCAAGGCAAGCCTGAAACCCGTGTATGCGTTGCATGACTCTGGTGACACTGGTCCACGGGAGTTCAGGTCGACGAGGTCAGCGCGGTTGGCCCATGAGCCACCACGGACGAGGCCATCATGACCAGGATACTCCTGGCGGCCAGAAATGCCTGTTCCGGGGTGGACGGAATATGGATCTGCGCACCATTCCCATACGCCCCCCAAGAGCCCCTTGAAACCCGCAGCATCGGTCCTCATGGCCGCTATGGGTGACGGCCCGGTCCTGCCCTGGGCAAAGAGGGCCGCGGTGTCCGGCCTGGATGCCGCCATGGCGGAAGCCTCGGCAGCCCGGTTCCATTGGGCTTCTGTAGGCAAGGTAAACCGGTAACCGGATGGAGCCCGGATCGATAGCCATTCGGCATAGGCTTCCGCTGCGGTACGTGAAACGTATCTGACAGGCTGGTCAGTTCCAGCCGACTCGAAGTCTTTCAGGTATGAAGCGTCCACCAGTCCGTCGGCCTGCAGGCTATCAGCCCCGGTGGCCGACCACTGTGGATTATCGCGTATGAACTCCCTGAACCTTGCCACAGTGGTCTC
>MIBM01000422.1:0-358 GCA_001830645.1 Spirochaetes bacterium RIFOXYC1_FULL_54_7 | reverse complement strand
ATGGATAACGGTTTTGCCTGGCTGGAATTCGATGAAGCCTTCCCCTGTTGCCATACGTCTTCCGGAAGGAGCCGGGTCAACAGCCAGGCTGGCTGCCTGTGCTGCCGCATCCACCATGCGTTTGTAGAAGGCTGTAGACTCGATTGTCGATTTGATGTCCGAAGGCATGACAGAGGCCAGGGCAGGCAGCAGGGTCGGATCATCAGCCAGAAGGTCCCAGGCTGCATCGACCATCAGGCCCAGACTAACCGGTGTCAGTGCCGCTGACTCCCCGGAGACAAGAGCTGCGGCACGCAGGACGTCCCTTGTTGACTGTGGCTGGGCGGTATAGGACAACGCAGCACCGACAAAATCCGTT
>MIBM01000421.1:2831-4483 GCA_001830645.1 Spirochaetes bacterium RIFOXYC1_FULL_54_7 | reverse complement strand
TGGTTATGCCCAGAACGCCGGAAGCCTTGTTGAGCTTGCCTTCTACCTCCGCAGGAGTCAGGCCCGCCTTCTTTATCATATGAAAAATGATACCCGGGTCAATGTCGCCACAACGGGTTCCCATGACAAGGCCTTCCATGGGGGTCATCCCCATGGAAGTGTCGTAGGAACAGCCGTTCTTGATGGCATTGATGGACGAGCCGTTGCCGATATGGGCAATTATCAGGTTTGTGTCGAAGGGGTCCTTGCCCAGGAGTACGGCGGCACGCTTTGCGGTGTAAAGGAAGCTGGTCCCGTGGAAGCCGTAGCGTCTTACCATGAACTTCTCGTACCATTCCCGGGGCAGGGAGTACAGGTAGCTGGTCTCGGGCATGGTCTGGTGCCAGGCGGTATCCATGGTAGCGGTATGGGGCACTGAGGGCAGAACCTGCTTGGCGGCTTCTACGCCCATGATGTTGGCAGGATTGTGCAGGGGTGCAAGGTCAATGAGTTCCTTGAAGGTGGCCAGGGACTCATCGGTTATAAGCACGGAACGCGCAAACTTCATGCCGCCATGGACCATGCGGTGTCCAACAGCCGCAATTTCCTTCATATCCTTGACCACGCCGAACTTGGAATCCGTGATGGTTCTGAGGATGAGTTCAATGGCCACCGTATGGCTGGGACAGTCATGCTCGTTCACAAAATCGCAGATGCCCGGGGCCTTATGGTTGATGACGGAATCACCGAGGCCTACACGCTCCACTATGCCACTGGCCAGCACGGTGCTGTTGTTCCAGTCATAGACCTGATATTTCACGGATTAACTGCCGCAATTGAGGGTAAGAATTACCATATGGACTCCTTGTATCGAGAGGGGGTTATGATGCCTTTTCCGGTTTGGACGCGACGGGAAGTCCGGCGCCCTGACCACTGTACCATTCTACGGTGGATTGGGCAAGTCGGGACTTCAGTATCGATATTATTATTACCTAGCTAGTCAGCATTACCTGCAGTATCTGTATGACCGGGAACAGTATGCAGACCACGATGAACACCACCTCCAGGAAGAGCATGGTGCGTTCGGCCTTGTCACCTTTTACTATCTCATAGATGTTCTGCAGGGCATCAAGGCGGCGTTCAACCGAACGATTCCAGCCTGCGGTATTGAAGATGCCGCACAGGTGCTCGTATACGGATCCCAGGAAATAGTCGCCTATGATCTTGGCGCTGTTCTCCAGGTTCTCCAGGATGAACAGGGCATCCAGACGCAGGGCCTGCAGGCCCGCAAACTTCTTCTGAAGGGGTGCTCCACGCTGTCTACGCTTCCCCTGCTTACCACGCTTATGCTGGAAGAGGCGCACATCGTCTTCAGCCTCGTCCAGCCAGCGGTCCAGCAGGCGGTCAAGGGTACGCAGTTCCAGGAACTGGTAGTTAGCCAGTTCACAGATGAGCAGGACGTCCTCGTAGTCACGTTCGGCGTCGATGATGATGCAGCGGTCCATGTCGAAAATTGCAACATCGTTCTCGCTGTACGAGAAGGGGTTGGACATGGTCCTGCGTATCTGGGATGGATGCAGGAGGGCTCCGTACGGTTCGCCGGTCATGAGGGTGGTAAGGTCCCTCTCGTTCCTGACAGCAAAATCGCTGGGAGAACAGCCTACGTCCGCGAA
>MIBM01000421.1:2513-2807 GCA_001830645.1 Spirochaetes bacterium RIFOXYC1_FULL_54_7 | reverse complement strand
CTCCATCTTGGTCTCATCGTAGTGGTCCTTGGAGACTGCTGATTCAACCAGCTCCAGCACTGCGCGGTAGCGCTCGTCCGCGTAGGTATCCAGATCCCGTATACCGGCGCTGAGCTGGCGATGTTCCACACCGTGGAGGTCTTCAAGGGTAGAAGAAACGCGCAGACGTACGATGATGGACATGACGCCGTCGTCATACAGCCTGGCGGTGGCAGCGAAACCTTCCACTGATTCATCGGTGAAGACCTTCTGCTTGCCGGAACGCAGGTCTATGCACAGTGGATCGGGAATCAT
>MIBM01000421.1:1502-2493 GCA_001830645.1 Spirochaetes bacterium RIFOXYC1_FULL_54_7 | reverse complement strand
GTCGCCGCATGATGCGCATGCCTGGGGTTCCGGGCAGGAGATCTGTGGCTTGCTTGAGGTCTATGGACCTGCCTATGTCGTACAGGGCCATGTGCACTATCTCTACGGCATGGATAGCCATCGGTGCTGTCAGATCGCTCACCCTCCGGCCTCCACTCTGGCAACCACCCGGTTCAGTACCTGAAGGACAAGCACGGTACCTTCCGGAACGGTGTACGGGAGGGTAAAGGCCTGGCCACTATGCTCCACGGTTATCAGCGGCAGACGAGGCCCTGCCGGTGGTTCAGCGAACAGGGCAACCCTGAGAGGATAAGGATACTCGGGCAATTCCTGGCTGAACAAGCCTGAAACCTGGCCTTCCTGCATGGCCGGAGCGGCGTACACGATTGACACGGTGGTTCCCGCGTCTTCCATGCTTCCCGGAGCAGGGCTCTGGGCTACTATGGTTCCCGGTTGCTCCCTGGCTTCGGCGGGGCGCTGGGTGAACTGGAAGGCGATGTTTGACTTTTCTATCTGCAGGACCGCAGCTGCGAGGGTCAGACCGGTAAGATCCGGGACCTTTACCTTTGGCTTCTCGGGACCCCTGGATACGACGAACACCAACTGCACTGGTCCCGAAAGTTCCGTCTCCGGAGGTGGAGTCTGCTCAAGGATCATGCCGGCTGGCGCCTTGTCGAATACGTATATAGACGGTTCGCGGATGGTTATGAGCTGCCTTGTGGAACTGAATACAGTCTGCAGATGCACCTTGACCTCGTCGACATTCTGCCCGACGTAGTCACCTACCCTGTCCTGGGCCGCACCTCTGCTTACAACCAGTGATATACGCCTGCCAGCCTTGACAATGGCTCCGGGCAAAGGATCCTGTTCCAGGATCCGGCCTTTGCTCTCGGGGTCATCAGAGAAACGCAGGGAAACGCGGGGATACAGTTCCTTTTCCTGCAACTTGACCAGGGCAGAGGAGAGTTCCATATCCTGGATATCCGGAACC
>MIBM01000421.1:0-1489 GCA_001830645.1 Spirochaetes bacterium RIFOXYC1_FULL_54_7 | reverse complement strand
CGCCTTGCAACACCAGCGAGAACGTGATGATGCCGGACACAACCATCAAGGCGATGAAAACCAGCAGGCCGATCACAGCCATGCGGTAATGCTGGGCCTCTAGATTGTCCAGCTTCCTGAATCCGAACAACGAACGTAGGTCCATGAACAGCTCCCGTTACCTTTCCATCACCGGCCCGTAGCCGGTGTCACCGGACTGTATCCGGTGCCTCCCAAGCGCGCGCCGGGAAGGTTCCGTGCGCCGTTGGCAAAATCGCGGTATGCAAGTGGTTTCTTGCCTCGCGCCTGCAGGACACGCAGGGCCAGGAGGCCTGCCCCAGTTTGTACCATTATGCCTCTTGACTTGTCTATGCCAGCCACCATTCCTGGATCGGCGTTTCCGGTTTCAGCAGGATAGGGCCAGGTCTCAAGCAGGCCAAGCCGCTCCCCGCCAAGGGTGGTCCAGGCGCCGGGCCAGGGTGTATAGGCTCTGACCATAGCGTCGATCTCAAGTGCGCTGCGCGACCAGTCAACCAGCCCGTCATCTTTTGACATCTGGCGGCTCCAGGTGGCCTGGGCTTCATCCTGGGGTTCAGCGGACACACTGCCATCGGCTATCAGCGAAATCACTGCCACCAGCAGATCCGCTCCTGCCCTGGCCGCCCAGTCCGATAGTACCCCGGCTGTCTCCCGGCCGCCCAGGGGCAGGCGTTGCCTGCCAAGCACGTCACCGGAGTCCAGACGCAGGGCAAGGCGCTGTACACAGAGGCCTGTTTCTGCATCCCTGGCCAGTATGGCATAGGGTATGGGCGATGGTCCACGCCAGCGTGGCAACAGGGAGGGGTGAACGTTGACACCGCCCTGCGGGAACAGGCCCAGGAACCTGGGTCCGAAAATGCGGCCATAGGCAAAGACAACCAGCAACTCCGGCTGCAAGGCGGTCACGGCCTCCCGTTCCGCAGGACCAAGGCGTTCGGGTGCCAGGATGGGCACGCCGGGGAAGTGCTCCGCGGCGGCCTGGGCAACCGGGGTGGGAGCTGGGGACAGTCCCCTTCCTTTAGGCGCCGGCGGATTGGTCAGCACGCCGACCAGGTCGAAGTCCCTGCCAACCGCAAGCAGGGATGGCACGGCTATTTCGGGGCTGCCGGTAAAGAGGATGCGCATGGGGCTCAGGCCCTCATCCGCTTCTCGTATTGCTTCAGGACTCTGTCACGCAGGCGCTCGGGAAGGCGGTCGGTGAAGAGCACGCCGTTCAGGTGGTCCAGCTCGTGCTGCACGACCCGGGCCAGAAGCCCCGCGGCCTCGAGCACGAAGGGGCGGCCTCGCTCGTTGAAAGCCTGCACTTTAATCTCTTCGGGCCGGTCAAGCTCCGCATAGACGCCGGGTATGGACAGGCAGCCCTCCTCGTAGCTGACCAGACCAGTACTGGTTCCGACTATTTCCGGATTGATGAAGACCCGCGGTTTGTCGCCATCGATATTTACGACAAAAATCCGGTCACGCAGGCCAA
>MIBM01000420.1:352-4303 GCA_001830645.1 Spirochaetes bacterium RIFOXYC1_FULL_54_7 | reverse complement strand
TGATTGATGATCATAACCGTTCTCCTTTCCTTAGAAGCGACGGCCGTGGCCGTCCCGGCATCCATGCCGAAAAAACTGCTGATGTTGTCGGTACGCCCATCCAGGTTGCGCCCGTGAACGTGAACCTTGTGGGATCTCCTGCGGGCAGGTCCGATCGCGCGTTCGTGCCGACCCGCCGGTGAATTCCACATTTCGAATATCGGCAGTGCAGGAATTTTCTTTAGTCCTTGATTCCTGATCCGGTATGGCTGAAATGCCCTGGGGAAATCGATAAATCTTGTTCTTAATCTTGTCTACATGCTAGACTCCGGCCCATGGAGTGCACATGAATGTACGGGATATCGTCTCCACCCTCGAAGGTACGCTGCTGACGGGAGAGGAACTTCTTGATCTGGATATAAAGGCCGCCTGTGGTGCGGATCTCATGAGCGACGTCATGGCCTTCGTCAATGACGGCGTCGTACTGCTGACCGGGTTGGTGAACCCCCAGTCGATACGGACCGCCGATCTCATGGATATCCGGGTAATCGTCTTTGTCCGCGGCAAGGTGCCACCGAAGGATATGGTTGCCGAAGCCCAGGCCAACGGTATGGCTGTCATAGCTACCAGGTATTCGATGTTCCTGGCCTGCGGACGGCTGTACGCGGCGGGCATCAGGAGCGGCGGTACCCGCGATATCCGGTGAGTTGCAGGTAATGTCACCGCGGTATGAGGTTCCGGGTGGCGATCTGTCACTTGCCGGCAGGGCCAGTGCTGAAGTCAAGCGTGCACCCGGCCGGCTTGGCGTGGACCCGGCAGCCATCAAGCGGATGGCGGTGGCCACGCACGAGGCGGAAATCAATATGGCCATCCATGCGGGGGGTGGCCATGCTGAGGCCGAGATAGTGCCAGGCAAGATTGTGGTTACCCTCCGTGATGAAGGACCTGGCATAGCTGACCTTGAGCTGGAAATGCAGGAAGGCTATTCAACCGCACCAGAACATATACGCGAGCTTGGTTTCGGTGCCGGCATGGGCTTGGCGAACATGAAGCGGAATGCAGATGAACTGACAATAGACTCCACTCCGGGTGCGGGAACCACCATCATGATAATGATACGGTTGGACACCGGCCGGACGTGATCCAGCAGGAAGAAAGCCAACCGATTTTCCATTCCATCACCCTTGATCCCGCAAAGTGCGTTGGCTGCACCACCTGTATGCGTTTCTGCCCAACGGAGGCCATACGGGTCCGGTCAGGACGGGCTATCATCACTGCTGAGCGTTGTGTGGATTGCGGTGAATGCATGCGGATCTGCCCCCATGGGCCAAGAAGGCCGTGACTGATTCCCTTGGAGCGATAGAGGCCTTTCCTTTCCGGGTAGCCATTCCCGCACCGACACTGTTTGGACAATATGACGACCGCTTTGATGTGGACTGCATTCTCTCCGGATTGCTGGCATTGGGTTTCACAGATGTTCTCGAGGTTGCCTGGGCGGCAGAACTGGTCGGTTCCGCCGTAAGAACCTGGATTGATACAAGCGAGGATCCCGGACCCTGGATCTCGTCGGCCTGTCCAGCGGTGGTAAACCTCCTGCAGGTGCGTTTCCCTGGCCTGCTTGATAGATTGGTTCCCGTGCTGTCGCCCATGGAGGCTGTGGCACGGTATGTCGAGGAAGCATTGTATCCTGGCCGTAATGATGTCGGTGTATTTTCCATTTCTCCTTGTGCTGGCAAGATGACCGCCTCCAGGCATCCACATGGGGTGGAAGTGTCAGCGGTTGACGGTGTGATAGGCATAAAGGATGTGTATGTGCCTCTGTTGAATGCCTTGTCCGGAATTGCGGCCCAGCCCCCCGGCGGACAAATCACACCCGGCGGGCTGGTCCGGCCGGTATTGCCTGGGCACGGGCAGATGGCGAGAACGAGTCCGTTGGCCAGGAACGGAGCCTCAGTGTCTGCGGGATAGACCACATCATAGGCATTTTCGAGGCTATGGAGAACGGCACCCTCATGGCTCCCATTTTCATAGAAGCCCTGGCCTGCAGGGCCGGATGTGTCGGTGCTCCGCTGACAGTCGAGAATCCTTACATAGCCCGGGTCCGCATCAAGACCCGGGAGAGGCAGGCTGCTCTGTCAACCGTGTCTGGCGTGTCCACCGCATCAAGTCAGGTAATACCTCCGTTACCTCTTCAGGAGCAAAACCCTGCGCCGGTCTGTATGTCATGGAGCCAGCCTGTAAAAGCCAGACCTGCGCTGAGGCTGGATGCGGATATGGGAAAGGCAATGGCAGTCATGGAGAGGATGGATGAGTTGACCGCAACCCTGCCAGGACTGGATTGTGGTTCCTGCGGAGCCCCGAGCTGCAGGGCCTTTGCGGAGGATGTTGCCAGGAACGATGCGGTGATTAGCGATTGTATCATGAAACTCCGGGAGCGGTATCAGAAGCTGGCAGGCAAGCCCGGTTCAGCCTGAAATTGCCCGCATCGCCTGGACGGCCAGAATAGAGTCCGGGACTGTTGTTGCAGGGCGGTCACGCATGAAACTGTACAGCAGCTTGTAGCCTTTCCTGGCACTCCGGCCGAACAGTTGCCTTATTTTCCTGTCCATCTCTGCCAGGGTATCAAAACCATATATCTTTTCGCGATCCCTGCCTTCGCCCGTCCGCCAGGCTATGGTCAATGCGTATCGTGCGGTAAGCAGGGGTTGCCTGTCGTGGAGGCTGTAGTAACGTATGACCCCGTCGGGATCAGTTCGGAACATGGTTATGATCATCGTTTACCATTTTCGGCGGTATCTGCACTTCTCTTGACCGGGATCCTTAAAGGGCCCGAAGCGGAACCTCGTGTACCATGGGGCTCCCAGAAGCAAGCTTGGCCTGGGCTGCAACAACGGAAACTTGGGAGTACATCCGCATGAAAAAAGAAGGCCGTCCAGTGGACGGCCTCTTGTCTTGACAGGGGTCGATTAACCCTGCGGCGGTGCCTTGAAAAAGGCATCCATTCTTTTAGGTGGCATGGAGTACTGCCGCCTTTGTTCAAAGAAACACGGGTCGGAATTGTCCGGCCTGAACCGGCTGGAGCCTGGGTTATTGACCCTGACTTAGCCGGTTACCAAAAGAGCGGGGGAGCGTCCACAAGGGCCTCCTTGTCATGCAATGCATTATTACGACCACGAATGGCGTAAAGCTGTAGGTATCACACTCCTTTGTTCAAATTTAAATCATTTATCCAGAAAAACAAGTGCTTTATGTAATTTTCGGGGTATTAAATAATTTGACAAAATAGACAGGGCCGATTATATTCTATCTCTGCTTATTTTAACCGTTTCCTTGAAAAACATTGAAATGCTTTGCGTTTCATGATGCTGAACGCAAAGCTTGTAGGGAGTACTGCCCTTGAATAAACGGGATTTTCCACGGATTCATTTTTATGATCAAGATTTCGTAGACATCTACGATCGCACCTGGGCCTGGATCTCCGACTACTGGACCGCTGGCGGTTCAGAGAGTGGTATAGCCGGCAGCAAATTCTTTTTTTATCCTCCCGAGCGTCGGCTTGACCAGCTTGAGCAGATATTCTCATCCTTCTTCCTGGTGTATTCCAACAGGATATATGCCGCATCCAACGGCCTTGATGCCTTGTATTCGAAGCAGGAAGAGTCGGGGGCAATCCGTTGCAGTTATGATGTGGATTCCGGCATCCCGGTAAAGGATATGGATAACCCTGACGGGATTGGCCTGCCCTTGTTTGCCTGGGCCGAATATAATCTGTACCACAAGACTGCCAACAAAAAGCGGGTCAAGGAAGTGATGCCTGCCCTCCAACGCCATTACGCCTGGCTTGAGAGTACCTACAAGCGTGCCAATGGCCTGTACGAAGTGCCTGTGGCAGCCACGGGCATGGCAGGCTCTCCACGGGGAGCGGCTACGTACCATGTGGATTTCAATGCTGCCATGGCGGTGAACGCGCTG
>MIBM01000420.1:0-344 GCA_001830645.1 Spirochaetes bacterium RIFOXYC1_FULL_54_7 | reverse complement strand
CGCCTTGGGCGATATCCTGAATGACAAGGAAATCGGCTTCCAGTACAAGCGTAACTATTTCTCCCTGAAGACCCGCATCAACAATATGATGTGGAACCGGGAAGATGGCTTCTACTACAGTATAGACGCCGAAGAACGGCAGGTTCCGGTAAAGACCATCGGTGGCTTCTGGCCCTTGCTGGCAGAAATCCCCAACGAGGAACGTGCAGAAGCTCTGATCGAGCACCTTACCAACCCGGCAACCTTCGGGACGGAAAATCCATTTCCATCATTGGCCGCCGACAGCCCGGACTACGACAAGCGTGGCCTTGGCTACCGCGGTTCTGTGCTGCCGCACTTCACCT
>MIBM01000419.1:6899-8513 GCA_001830645.1 Spirochaetes bacterium RIFOXYC1_FULL_54_7 | reverse complement strand
ATACGCACATGCTGGATGCAGCACTCCATGCTGCCACAGGCAGGCGGGCCATTCTGGAACTGGCCAGCAGGCAGCGGGTGGTGGGAAGGAAGTGACCGGGATGGTAAGCCAGCTGTCGAGTCCCAGTTTGGTGCTTCCGGTCTGGCCTGGCTGGGTGGCCTGGCTTCTCCTTATGGCTTGTATACAGCCGGTCTGGTCCCAGGTTTCCGGGCACCAGCGCTTGGGAGTCGAGTCAAAGGCGAATTGGGAGGCAAGTATCGAACTGGCTGCCAGGCTGAACCCCGCAGGATACGCCGATTACGGCTTGCCTTGCCTGGATTCCAGCCTTTCACTCGGGCTGCTTCTGGACAGAAGATGGTCGGCCAGTATTTCTGTCCCGGTCAGTGTGCCAGGGTGGGCAGGAACAACTGCCCCCCTGCTGGTTATTCCAGGTGATGTGACTGTATCCGCGGGCTGGACGGCGATCCATGGTGACAACCGTTTTCGGGGGGCCTTCAATCTAACCGGACCAAGTGCACTCTGGCAGGGTAACCAGGAGGTTCCAGGTCCTGTTGCTGGAGGTTCAGGCGGGTGGACCCTTGGTCTGTCGGGAGCTGTTTCCCGCATCATGGATCCCCTGGTCCTCAGTGGCTTCCTGTCATGGAGTGCCGGCCTGCCCAGGGCCGAGCGCTGGGTCCGTATGTGGCACCCGGGTGACTTTGCCCTGGTCCTTTCTGTAACAGAAGCCTTCAACGAACATGTCGCATGTACCCTGGGTTTGTCCCAGTACGCATCGCTGCCGGAATGTGCCTGGGGAACTACACAGGCAAGCTCCTGGGGCAGTCTGCCGTATGGGACTGTAGGCTATGACGCATCAGCGGGGATTGACTTCCTGCTATCCAGACAACCATTCACTCTAGGCATCGGTTTCTCGAAGGGCATCGTGCATGGTGCCGATCCAGGATCATTGAATTTTTCTGTCGGCTATAACCTCCGACAGAAGGAGGGACCATGAAATGCTTGGTACTGCTGGCCATACTGGTTTCAGGCTTGGGCTCCTGCCACGATCCGACGGACTGGTATCCCTGCGGCACTGTGGAACTGGCGGGACACTACGAGCTCGAGTCGCTTGGCACCAAATCCTTGTATGCCACGATCCTCATCAGCAACACCGGAGGCTCGGTGATCAGCCGCAGTACCTTCGGGCTCAGTGCCATTACCGATTTCAGCTGCTACTACAATACCGTGGTCAGCGAGGTGAGGATCCTCCCGGGCATGGCAATCTGGACTACCTTGACCATACCCTACGCGAACCCGGATGAGTTCCTGCTCGAGGATGGGCTTGTCGTGGAGAATGGCTTCTTCGAATGAGTGGCCGGCCGTGTAGCCCGGCCCATCTGGTGTGTCACGGATCATGCAGTGCAGCTCATGTCATGTATGGCATTTCGTATAACGAAGGCTTATAATCATACGATTTTTCCTTATTTGACTGGATCGGCATCATATCTGAGACTTTAAGCGCCTGAATCAAATTGTGATCGGAGAAACCATGCTCAATATCGCACTGTTCGGTCCTCCCGGAGCGGGTAAGGGAACCCAGTCGGAATTCCTCATCAAAGAGTTCAACCTCTTTTA
>MIBM01000419.1:6658-6878 GCA_001830645.1 Spirochaetes bacterium RIFOXYC1_FULL_54_7 | reverse complement strand
GCGCAAGGAACTGGCGGCCGAAAGCAAGCTTGGCCTTGAGGCCAAGAGCATCATCGCTTCCGGTGGCCTTGTTTCCGACGAGATCATCGTCCAGATCATCGAGAAGACCATCACCGAGCATCCCGATGCCGACGGCTTCCTCTTTGATGGTTTCCCCAGGACCTACATCCAGTGCTACATTCTTGAAGGTCTGATGATAAAACTGGATACCTCCCTGGAC
>MIBM01000419.1:6380-6651 GCA_001830645.1 Spirochaetes bacterium RIFOXYC1_FULL_54_7 | reverse complement strand
TACGCAACCGCCTGCGGGAGTACAACGAGAAGACCCTGCCTGTCCTGGATTTCTACCGTGGCAGGGGTATCTACCGCCAGGTCAACGGTGGGCAGAGCATCGAGCAGGTCACTAGCGACATCCGCGCCGTGGTCAGGGAAGAACAGTCCAGGCATCTGTTCAATGTGGTTATCTTCGGCTACCCGGGCTCCGGCAGGGGCTCCCAGGGAGCGGCGCTGGCGAAAAAATACGGTTTGGAATATGTGGCAACCGGTTCGATACTGGACCAGGA
>MIBM01000419.1:5707-6368 GCA_001830645.1 Spirochaetes bacterium RIFOXYC1_FULL_54_7 | reverse complement strand
CACGCCCATAGGCAAGCGCATACTGGAGCTGTACGAAAACGGCCAACTGGTGCCAGACGAGATAGTCGTCCAGCTTATAGAGCAGAAGCTTGAGACAGCCAAAAATGTTAAGGGCTTCATCTTCAAGGGTTTCCCAAGGACTCTCGTGCAGTCGTACATCCTTGATGGCCTCCTGAAAAAGCATGGCACTTCGATATCACGGGTCATAGAGCTTGAGGTACCAACCCTTGAGCTCATCAAGCGCCTTGACGAGAGGCGCAACACCGAACGCTGCATGCCATACGACACGACCACCGCCAGGATAGTCCAGCGCCTCAATGACCATGAAACCCTCACAGTTCCGGTCATCCGGAAGTACCAGCAGTTGCACGGTGTCTTCAAGGTAGACGGCATGGGTGGTTTCGACCAGGTGTTCAAGCGGATGGAAGCGGCCTTCGAGACCAGTGTCAGGCCTGTATGAGCGAGACCCCGATAGACGATACACCGAAGAGTGTTGTCCTTACCCTGGCCTACGACGGCACGGCCTTCAGGGGCTGGCAACGCCTGCCTGGTGCGGGTCGCACGGTGCAGGAAGCTGTCGAGAACGCTCTGGTGGCAATCTCGGGTCAAGGTCTGCCCGTGTCGGGAGCCAGCCGTACCGACGGCGGTGTCCATGCCTCGG
>MIBM01000419.1:4412-5693 GCA_001830645.1 Spirochaetes bacterium RIFOXYC1_FULL_54_7 | reverse complement strand
TTCAGGTCTGCCAGAGTCCCCGAGCCGGAGCGGCTTCTGCTTACCCTCAACAAGGCCCTGCCCAGAGATGTCGCCTGCCTTGAGGTACGTACGGCGGTGCACAATTTCGACCCACGTTACCGGGCTACAGCCAAGACCTACATCTATCGCCTCCATGACGGGAGCTCCCCGGACAAGACCGCAGGCCGCTACTCCTTCCATGTGGATGCAAAGCTGGACGATGATGCCATGATAGAGGCCCTGGGCCTGTTGTCAGGTGAACATGATTTTTCAGCCTTCACCAATGCCAGGCCCAAGCTTACCGGCAAGGATTCAGGGAGGGGAGCTGGCACAGAGTTTACCCGCCATCTGTTCGAGACCCGGCTGGAGCGCAAGGGTTCAGTAATCGGCCTGGTCTTCAAGGGCGATGGCTTCCTGTACAACCAGGTGCGGATCATGGCTGCCGCTATCGTGGACTGTGGAGCTGGCAGGATGGCTCCTGCCGAAATATCAAGCTTGCTCAAAAGTGGTGACCGCGGCTCGGCTCCCGGAGCCCTGTCTGCCCGCGGCCTGAGGCTGGCTACAGTCGACTACCGTGAAAGTGACTTTCTATCCGGCTGTTTTTCAGCTGGCCCGGCCCCAGGCAATGCGGATGGGCAACTACCTTCCGAAGCTCTGGCTGCCAAACCCTTCCTACGCTATCTGCTGCGCCAACCATGAAGAGGTACCTATGATCGACAAGCGACTCGAAAGACTGGCAGATATCCTGGTCAACTACTCCGTGGCCGTAAAACCTGGCGAGAATGTCCTGATCCAGGATACCGGCATGGAAATACCCTTTGCCAGAGCCCTGGTAAAGGCGGTACATGCTGCGGGTGGCAGGGCCTTCATCAGCCTCAGGGACAAGAGCCTGGACCGGGCCCTGCTGATGGATGCGCCGGCTGAACAGGTGGAACTGCAGGCGGAGTTCGAGCAGGCCCGGATGGCAAAGATGAACTGTTTCATTGGCTACAACGCCTGGCGCAACCTGTCTGCCTGGTCGGACCTGCCGGGGGACAAGATGGATCTGTACAACCGGAACATCTGGAAGAAGGTGCATATAGAGACTCGGTTGCCAGGAACCCGATGGGTGGTACTCCGCTTTCCGACCCCTTCGATGGCCCAGATGGCCGCCATGAGCGAGGAAGCCTTCGAGGAGTTCTATTTCGATGTATGCACCATGGACTACGCTGCCATGTCCAGGGCCATGGACCCCCTGGCAGACCTGATGGCACGGACCGACCGGGTGCGGATAGTCAGCCA
>MIBM01000419.1:4246-4393 GCA_001830645.1 Spirochaetes bacterium RIFOXYC1_FULL_54_7 | reverse complement strand
TCAAGTGCGCCGGCCAGATGAACATACCCGATGGCGAGGTGTATACGGCCCCGGTGCGTGACTCGGTGAACGGCATCATCTCGTACAACACACCCAGCGAGCATGAGGGCTTCACCTTCGAGAACATCCGCTTCGAGTTCAAGGATG
>MIBM01000419.1:1132-4218 GCA_001830645.1 Spirochaetes bacterium RIFOXYC1_FULL_54_7 | reverse complement strand
CAACGTGCTGGTAAACCGCGTGCTGGACATAGACGCAGGTGCCAGGTATGTGGGCGAGTTCGCCATCGGTGTGAATCCGTACATCACCCGGGCCATGAAGGAAACCCTCTTCGACGAGAAGATAGCCGGCTCCATCCACTTTACCCCTGGCAATGCCTACGACGACTGCTTCAACGGCAACCGCTCGGCCCTGCACTGGGATCTGGTACTAATCCAGACCCCGGAATACGGTGGCGGCGAGCTGTGGTTTGACGGTACGCTTATCCGCAAGGACGGCCTCTTTGTTTTGCCTGAGCTTGAGGGCCTCAATCCCGACCGTCTGAAAGGCTGACCGCGGGCTGACTGAAGGGCTGACTGGAAAACTGGACACACTGTCTACCACCTGGCAACCCTTGCGTGCCGGCAGTTTCCATTCTACCATGGCTCCATGAACAGGTATCATGGGCCTTCGGTGGTCTTTTCTTCGTGGCTGGCGGTGTTCTGCCTCTTCGGGTACCGCGCGACTTTTGCCATTCTCAGGGGGCCCATGGGCATCAGCCTGGGCTGGTCCAGCGCCAGCGTCACCCTGGGCTATTCGGTGATGATGCTGGTGTATGCCCTGACTGCCTACCTCAGCGGCCTCATCCTGGACCGCTTTGGGACCCGGCCTGTGTACGGCATTGCGGCCATCCTTGGGGGACTAGGCTTTGGTCTGACTTCGCGGGTTGATACCCATCTGGCCTATCTGGTCAGCTTCGGACTTCTGGGCGGGGTGGCTACGGGTATGCTGTGGGTCAGCTCCACGGTGTCGGTGCGCAAATGGTATGTAGGCAAAACCTATGCAGGCATGTGGGGCCTTGCCTTTTCGGGGGCACCCATGGCCCAGTTCCTGCTGGCCCAGCTGCTCAGACCCCGCTTGGGTGCTGCCCAGGCCAAGCTGGACACCGCAGTTGCTTCCTTGCTGGATGCCTCTGGCGGGGCCAGTGATGGTGCCGCGGTTTCGGCGGCCCTGTTCAACACAGCTGTCCGGACAGATCCTGGGGTTGCCCCGGCACTTGCATCCCTGGATGCAGCCTGGCGTTCCCAGATGCTGGTCCTTGGCCTCATTGTAGGCGCAACCCTGGCAGTGGCCATGGTCTTTGCCAGGCGCTCGCCGGATTATTACGGCATCGAACCCTTTGGCACTGTAAGCCCTGCTGCCGTCTCGGGTCGCACCACAGGTTCTGCACGTCCGGATTCAGAGCATGAGTGGAGCATCCGGGAGGCGTTCTCCCGGTATGCCATCTGGGGGGCTATAGTGGTCTTCCTTTCCAGCATGATGGCCGAGTTCCTGGTCTGGACCCAGGTGGTAAGTTTCTGGACCGGCGACATGGGATACAGTCTGGCCGAGGCGGCCTCGGTGTACGCGCTGATAGGGCTGGTGGGCATATTCGGCATGCCCCTCATGGGGCGTCTTGCGGACTGGCTGGTCCAGCAGGTGGGCAACGAACCCCTTGGACGCAAGCTGATGCTGGTGGCAGGGCCGGTGGGCGGTGCCCTGGCCTGTGTCCTGTTGTTGGGTTCTGCGAACCGTTTTATGGCGTACGCAGCCTGTGTCGTTTTTGCCCTTTACTGGGCGGTGGTGCCTGGCGGTGTGGTTGGCTATGTGGGAGCCCTGTACGGGCGCAGGGCCCTTGGCCGCATATGGGGCCTGGCCACCCTCATCGTGATGGGAACAGGACCTTTCCTGGGTACCTTCATAGGCAGCTCCCTGAGGGATTCCACTGGTTCATACCGGTATTCCATGCTTTTTGCCCTGGGCTCCTTCATCCTTTCGGCCGTGCTTGCCACCACCCTGCCTCGTGCGTTGCCGTTGGCATCGGTCTTGCCAAGCGCTGGGACACCGGGTATAAAACAGGCGTCTGCAGGCAAGCAGGGCTAAACCGGTAGTCAAGGCCGGCAGGCCAGCCAAGGTCCAGCCTTGGCTAGGTCATTCAACTCCCCATATGAAATCAGGCAGTACCACTGCGTTCGACGCACGGACCCCAAAAGCCGTACCTACTGGTGCCATGCCGACTCCGGCAGTTGCGGCGCTGGCAGATGTCGTTGCGGCGGTTGGGGTGGCCGCGTTCATCCGTTCTGCGATGCGCCGCATGGCTGGGGAATCCGGCAAGGCAGAAAGACCATCGGCCAGGGCTTTTCTGGCATCCGTATCCTGCCCGGAAGCCAGAAGCACACTGACCAGATTGGCCCGGGGTGCTGAAAAGCCAGGATCGGCCGAGATGGCCAACTTGATTGCCTTTACCGCTTCCTGATAGTTGCCCAGCTGGGCCTGGCGCACGCCAAGGTCGTTGTAGGCTGCCGCTTCTGGCCGTCCTGTTCTTGCGTCTTTGACTGCTGCTTCAAAGGGTGCCAGCCATACAGGAGTCATACTGTCCAGGGATCTACGCGATAACTGTGCCAGGGCTTCCGCCGATGGCAGAACCGGACCCGCCGGTGTGCCCGGTAGCGGCAGGGCAGGGTAGGATGAGCGAGCAAGGGTCAAGGGAATCAGTTCAAGCGAGCTTCCGGCCCGCTGTGTTTCCTGCCAGCCGGCCTTCCAGACCTCGGCAAAACCCTTGGACAGCACCGTTGATTCAAGGGGTATCCAGTACCCGCTTTCAAGCTCTATGACACCGTAGCCAGGTGAATCATAGCGTCCGGGGCCGTCCGGTGGCCCGTCTGCCCTGAAGGCTACCAGGACATGGCCAGGAGTGGTCAGTATGGCACTCTGCACACCCGCTGCTTCCAGGCAGGATGCCAGCAGGGCTGAACTGTCGTCGCAGTCTCCGGCCCCGCTCGTGAGGGTAGCCCTCGGGAAGCGGACCGTGTCCAGCATACTGGTGCCTCCTACAGCCGAGAAGGGTGTCCTGGGATCCTCAACGTAGGCCAGGCCACGGGCTCCCAGGGCATTCACAATGGCAAAGGCTCTGGAAAAAAACTTGCCAAAAAGCAAGGGTGCAGGCTTGGCCAGGGCTGCATGGGTAAAGTCCACTATGCTGTCGTCGTTCGGTGTCACGAAGGCGGCAAGGGCCGCTGAATCTTCCCAGGAAAGGGCGGTGCGGGCCAGTATGCTGATGCCGGCTGTG
>MIBM01000419.1:732-1040 GCA_001830645.1 Spirochaetes bacterium RIFOXYC1_FULL_54_7 | reverse complement strand
GGCGCTCATGGAGACCAGAACGCTCACTTCTTCCCTGAGGTCCAGTACGGTCCGGTTCAGGATGAACAGTGCGGGCAGTTCTACGCTCGAGCCAGGCTCAAGCTGGCCTTCGTGTTCGATACGTATGGGATAATCCATGAAATCCTTGATCATCAGGTCTACCCTGAGCCCGGAGACAGGCAGGGGGCCTGGATTGGTAACCCGGACACTGCCTGCTGGAACCTTGCGGTATCGCTCCATGAAGGCCGGGAACAAGGGCTGGAAGCTGGCTTCCAGCTTCAGGACTTGCCTGCGCTGAAGGAAGGTTC
>MIBM01000419.1:0-675 GCA_001830645.1 Spirochaetes bacterium RIFOXYC1_FULL_54_7 | reverse complement strand
GGTCATCCGGATTGTCTGCCAGGTATACCTCGAAACTCCGCATGGCCTTCTGGAAATCTGCCCGGGCTGTCTCTGCCCCATAGCGGGCAAGAGGTATTCTTATCTGTTCCGCCACAGCCAATACCGCAGCCCGGGCTATCCCCTTACGCAGGCCGTCCAGGCGTTCGTTGTTTCTGCGGTTTCCCGGAAAGGCTTCCTGCATGGCCAGCCGCAGGCTCAGCTCCATGGCTACCAACTCCATGGCCTGGGCCTGGTCTGCCCGTTTCGCATAGGCATCCTCGTCATCCGGGGAGGCTTGTACAAGGTTATTCATTTCGATCATACGCCGGATGGCCGTGGCTTCGTCTGGACCTTTGGTTTCGGTGGTTTTAAGGATGGACTGTGGGTCGTCGTAACGGCTTATGCTCAGGTAGGTGGACAACAGGAGGTACAAGGCGCCGTCCCCGTCCACAGTGGATGACATCAGGCTGGCCATGCGTGATGGATCGGCCTGGGCCGTCGGTGCGGGCAGGGTCCATAGCGGTAGACCGTGCCTGTTCCAGGCGCTGATGCCCGTAGCCCCGCTCAGTATGATCTCCGAACCGCGCACGTGCAGGCGCTGGGGTGACAGGGTGGCTCCAGGCCCGGGCAGGATCCGTAGGGCCCCCACCAGGCTGCCGTCTGCCTCATAGGATT
>MIBM01000418.1:11265-21943 GCA_001830645.1 Spirochaetes bacterium RIFOXYC1_FULL_54_7 | reverse complement strand
CGGCCTGCTTCTGCCGCCGGTCCACTCCCCTGGCCACCGCTGACCTGGTCATCAAGAAATCGGCGTTGCTCGAGCAGGGAGCCACCTTGGGAGCGGCCATACTGGTGCTGGATGAGGTGTTCTCCCACAAGAATGTGGGCAGGCTGATGAGATGGGCAAGTGCGGATTAAAACGTAATAACATGATGATGGTTGGTCACAGTCTCAAGTCCAGGTTGGCGCATCAATGATTTATATAAAAAATAACTCAGACCCCCGAATCAATGCCATACTGATGCCGAATGAAGCATTTGCTCCACCAAAGCGTTCTGCTCCTACCTGTGTACCTTTCTTTTTTCAACTCTGTCCTGACAGCTGATTCCTGACCCATTGTATCTGATTCCAGAGGAGTATCCATGAAACACAAAGAAGCAACCACAGTGGGCATCATTCTATTCGCAATCCTGCTTTCTTCCTGTCCGGGCATCTCGAACAATCCACCACCTGACTTCAATGATGGAATCACCATCTTCATGCCCGATTCCGACCTGGACGACGATGGAATAATAAATCAGGATGACACGGATATCGACGGTGATGGGCTTGATAATACTTCCGAGGAATCCTTTGGAACTTCGCCATACATTGCCGATACCATGGTGATGGCTTTTCAGATTACGATGAAGTGACGAATTTCGTGGAATCCACAAATAGATTCAATCCGCTGCTTGCCGACCTGCCCCGGCTCAAGGTTCGCCTGGCCAGTGATCCAATCATAGAGCTTGCATATACAACCAGCGCTGGAAATGAACTATCCTACGCCACCAGCGAAACCACCGGTACTGAATATACCAAAACCGATTCCAACAGTTTATATTGCAGATTTGCCACTCGGGTGGAAGCGATGGCTTCAATTCAGGAATGTATCGAAATTTTTACATCCGGATCCATCGGCATTCAGTACTCGGGAATATTGTTCCAGCACGATCTGCAGAAGCATATTTGTCAAACCTTAAGAGGTGTCCTGAATTATCGTGTCCACTATTGACTATATAGGTCAATGATCGGAAAATAACACAATCGGTGCAAGTCGTTCCTTATCCAGAAAACCCGATCCAAAATTCAATTTGTATAGCAAGTAGTACATTTGTGGAGGTCAGTATGTTGCTAGGTTGTCCGACGATCCGCCTATTAGCAGCCGCAGCCATCATTCTAATTTCCGGACTCTCCTGCGTAAATTCGCCACCAACGATCCAACCAGAGATCACAGCACTCGCAACCCCGTTTACACCATTCCCACTCGAAATACGCACTCAACTTGGCCATACCAACTACATCAATACCCTAACCGTGTCCCACGATGGCTTACATGCTCTTTCCGGCTCAAACGACAAGGCAATCATACTTTGGGACATTGCCACAGGCAGAGAAATGAGACGTCTAACCGAGCCCCTTTTAAGCTTTGTCTATTGCGTGGAATTCTCCCCCGATGACAAATATGCGCTTTCCGGGAGCTATGATGGGCTTCGTCTCTGGGACCTTGCTACTGGAAAGCAAATAATTCATTATAAGGTTGGCTTGGTAGTGTCATCCAACTTCTCCTCCGATGGTAGACGCATCCTTGCCTTGACCGGTGAAGGTAGTATTAAAATATATGATCGCGACAATCCTGCAGTGCAATTGTCCGTAAAAGCCTGGGCGGGGGAGGATTGCCAGAGTGGTATATCCTGGGTGAGTTTTTCACCGGATAATAAAAAGGTCTTCTCGTGTACAGATAATCGGGTCAAAACATGGGACTCTTCAACGCTAATCCCGATCAAGACTTTCGGCGACAAACCGCCTGAACCCAAGTACCTCGCCTTCTCGCCGGACGGCCGTTACGTTCTTCCTAGCTACCCTATTGCACTCTGGGATCTTGCGACAGGAAAGATGTCGAAAAAACTAGAGCCTGATGAAGCCAACCGCTACAAGCGAATCGTGGCAATGCGTTTTTCAGAAGATGGAAGTCAAGTCATGACCATCTTCGAAACAGGCACAACCATCAGTTGGGATGTGGAGAGTGGCAAGGAGATCCAACGATCGACATTCGAGAGCCTGCCAAAAATCAACCGAATAGCCCTATGCCCTGACCTACACTTTTCCCTCATCTCCGATGGCAAGTCAATCTCACAATGGGACATGGCAACAGGCACTGAGTTACGACGCTTCGTAGGGGAGACGACTGGTTCAGCCGGGGTATTCTCAGTCGCCATGACGCCCGACTGGAAAGGGCTTGTCGCCGGTTCAGGCGATGGAAGCCTCAGGTATTGGCGATTAGATAATGCCAAGCTCGCATTTCGTTACCCAAATCCTGCCGGATTAATCAACTCAGTAGCCATCGCTCCGAACGGCCTTTTTTCTGTAACCGGTTCCACAGACAATGAGGTCAAACTCTGGGGACTGGAGCATGGGAACCTCATTAGGACTCTCGGCAGTCATAGACTCAGTGTCGACGCCGTCGCCATTTCTCCCGATGGTCGCTACGCGGCATCCGGATCGACTGACGAAACAATCAAACTCTGGGATCTGTCTAGCGGCTCCTGTCTTGCAAGCTATGACTTTCACAAGGGTCCAAGGGATGGATTACAGGTAAACTTTTCTCATGTCCACTCCCTGGCATTTACACGTGATAGCACGAATATTCTAGTCGGGGTCGAAGATCGCATGAACATCTGGAATATACAGAGTGGCAAGGTTCTCAGAAGTTGCGTCGGCCATACCAGGAACATTCTCTCGATTGACACATCAGTGGATGGGAAATACGCACTCACTGGATCGGAAGATATGAATGTTCGGCTATGGGATCTTGCCACCGGTAGATGTCTAGGCGTTTTCGGCGGCTATGACAATGAGGGTGGAGTTTTCGATGAAACTCGAGCCGTTTTCTCCCCTGATGGCAAATCCTTCGCCGCTAGTTATTCCGACAAGAGCATATGGCTTTGGGATATTGCGACAAAGGACCGTGTAAAAATTTTTACGGGACACAGTGATCGAATCATTTCCATTGCCTTTTCTCCCGAAGGCAAATCAATCATGTCCGCATCTAGAGACGGCACCGTACGAATCTGGGATCTCGCTACATCAAGCTGGTTAGCCCTCTCGGCAGTCGGTAACAAATGGATAATTTTCACTTCGGATGGGTACTGGGACGGGAGTGCAGATTGCAGCTCGCTTGTTGCCATGGTCATCGGTTTGAACAGTTGGAGCATCGATCAGTTCGCAACATGGAACAACCGACCCGATATCATTGCCTCACGCCTGGACGCTACACCGGAACTTATCGCTGACCTAAAGAGAGCTTTCGAGAAGCGTCTCCATCGCATGGGTCTCAGAGAAACAGATATCAAAAGTGAATATCGAGCGCCGACAACGACAATAGTTTCCGCCACCCGGGTCATTACCGCTCAGCAGTGGCTGAGCCTGGATCTTAGGTTTGTAGCGAATGGCAAACCGCTGAGTGCCTATCAGATCTATTCAAATGATGTGCCGCTTTTTGGAGTAGCTGGAAAACCACTTGCGGGAATGTTCGCCACCGCGACCGAACGCATCGAACTCGTGAATGGAGCCAATAAAATCGAGATTTCATGCCGCGATTTAGCTGGTGTAGAGAGCTACCGTGCCAACCTCGTAGTAAATTGGAAAGACGATACTATTCCAAATTTATACTACATAGGATTCGGAGTCTCTGATTACATCGATCCAACCATCCGTGATCTTAAATACGCGGCAAAGGATGCTCGCGACCTCTCAGCACTCTTTAAGGGCATGGAGGGCCAGGGGTTCGGAAAAGTCTACACGAAAACATATGAGGACGGAATGGTCACCAAGGAATCCGTAACCACGGCCAAATCCTTTCTCGCGGAGGCAAGACCTTGCGATATCTTCGTCCTCTTTATTTCCGGCCATGGTGTCTATATCGACACGTCGCGCAAAAAGGTCGAAAGTGGAGTCAGTTCTATTATGAACAATAGTGGCGGTGATTTGACGCAATCCGAAGCTATCATCCCCGGAGAGATTGTGCTCCCGTTAACCACAGTCTCGGATGTGTTTAAAACTGAACTCGTTTACTTCTATCTAACCGCCGATGCTCAACTCGATAACATTGCCGATACCGCTTTGTCCTTTGATGAAGTCGATAACTTGTTGCAGGGTATCCAGCCAAGACAGAAACTTTTTTTAATGGACACATGCGAGTCGGGGGAATCAGATGGTAGCGGCCTCGATATCAGCAGCACTGGAGCCAAGGGCATCTATGCTAGAACCATCAGCAAGGACAGCATGAAAGGCCTAAAATTACAGGCTTCGCTGGGAACCAACTACGCGATAATGAAGGATCGTTGGATCTCCAATGATCTCTTGCGAAGGAGCGGAGCCATTGTTTTTTCCTCAAGCCGCGGAAACGAAGCTTCACTAGAAGCTGATGCCTGGAAACAAGGAGCATTCACCTATGCTATTATCACGGCTTTCGGGGATCGGAGTACCGACCAAGATAAGGATGGTCGAATATCGACAAACGAATTACGTACTTACGTCGAAGATCTGGTCCCAAGGCTTGTCAGCTCCATCGATCCTTCAGCCCAGCAGCACCCGACCGTCGATAGGGATAACATCTTCGCAAGCTTCGGCTTTCCTTTTACTCGGAATAGGAGGTAACGTTTTGACACAGCCACTGCGGATGCTCGCAGGCTTCGTTTAGTCAATTATTACTTTGATCTTATCAAGAACATCTTTCAACAAGTCTTCATTCACTCTTTCAATATATTCCGTGTTTCTTTTTTCCCAATCCAGGCTCTTGATCTGATCACTCAAAATGCATCCATGAATCTTCTTTCCAACAACTCTTACTTCAAAAGGATAGCCCTTTTCTTTACTCGTTATTGGACAAAAAATACCTAAACCAATTTTCTGGTTATAAGATTTATAAGACAGTACCAGTGCCGGTCTTCGTCCTCTTTGTTCATGCCCCGCTTGTGGATTGAAATCAAGCCAGACTATGTCACCTCTATCGGGAACGTAGCGTGATTCTACCATTCTTCCTTCCCTACAGAACTTCCTGTTTCCACTGGTTCATGGATGTTTTCCATGGAAACTTTTGCCATTAGATCCTCCAGGCTGTTTCTTTTGGGTACAATGATCTGTTTCCCTTCTTCTACACTGATGTCAACAAAACTCCCGTTTTTAAGTTCAAATTCTTTTGCATATACCGATGGAATCCTGATGCCCAGGCTATTCCCCCATTTTTGCACCACTGTTTGCATAGTGACCCTCTTGTCATAAGTATATTCAATGTATATCTATTTGTCAAACATACCATGGTTAAAATATAAGGGGTTAATAATGGATGCATTTCAACCCTTCTTTTCCTGGCGTGCACAGCACCCGTATGTTCCCGTCACCCCCACCCCTGGCTGAAATTTTGTTTTGACAGCTCCGCATTTGGATGCTATTCTGCGTGTACGATAACGCAACCCGGTATCCCAAGGATGCGCTCATGACGGTCAAGGAAATAGCAGAACTCGCCGGGGTATCCATAGGCACCGTGGACAGGGTCCTGCACAGCCGGGGTCGGGTATCGACCGAGACCAGAACAAGAATTCAAGCCATCATTGAAAGTTCGGGCTTCACACCAAATCCCATAGCCAGAAGTCTCAGACGCAACAAGCCCTACAGCTTCTGCGCCATACTGCCCCGGAAGGACGAAGACTCAGGCTACTGGAACCTGGCCAGTCAGGGCATCCGCGAGGCATCGGATGAGCTGGTACACTTCGGGGTGCAGACCAGCATCCTGGAGTTCGACCGCTATGACCCGCTTTCCTTCCGCAACACCCTGGCCAAGGCGCGTAAGGAAAACCCCGACGGCCTTCTGCTCCCCCCGGTTCTGCCTTCTGAATCCCGGGTTTTCATAGCATCGATAGAAGGAGAAATCCCCTATGTCTTCTTCGATGCCGACCTTCCCGGCTGCCAGCCAATCTGCACCATAGGGCAGGATCCGTACAGGGCAGGCTTTCTGGCTGGCAGGCTGGCGTATCTCCTGGCCGGAGGCTGCCTGCCTGCAGCGGGCAATAGCGTCAAAACAGCTGAAACCAGCGGTGGACCGGCCAGCTTCGCAGTCCTGAGTGCCCACAGCGAGGACTACCACATACGCCGAAGGCAGGACGGTTTCCTGGCTTACCTGGCAGGAGTGCATGCCCGGGGAGTGCTCCGGGATGGTGTGGATCTGGAGCAGGACGAGACCGCGGCCACTAGTTTGTCAACCCTTCTTGGCGACCATGCGGAACTGCGGGGTGTGTTTGTGACCAGTGCCTCAGCCCACCGCCTGGCCAAGGCCAGAGGGCAACTGCGATCGGGCAGACCTTTTGTGGTTGTCGGCTTTGATCTGGTACCGGCCAACCAGCGGATGCTCAGTGACGGCGGCATCGATGCCATCATTTCGCAAAGACCCCAGGAACAAGGTCGGCAGGGCCTTTTGAACCTGTACCGCGCCATAGTGCTTGGCAGGCCAGTAGCGCCCCGGATTGAAATGCCTCTGGATATCTACCTTAAGGAAAATGTGCCCCCGCTGGAGGAACCCGGCAGGGAACCTTTCGGGGCACCCCTTGGAGAACGCCTCGGAGACCCCCGCGGCGCATACGTCATCAAAGAAATACCGACAAAAACCACACAGGAGGTTCAAAAATGAAACCGGAAAAAGGCCAGGCATGGGTACTGGGGCTGGATTACGGCACCGATTCATGCCGGGCGGTGATAATGGATGCTGCTGATGGCAGCGAGGCAGGCAGCGCCGTCATGGCCTACCCCCGCTGGGCCAAGGGTCTGTACTGCGACAGCGCCGCCAACCGCTTCCGCCAGCATCCCCAGGATTACCTGGATACCCTTGAAGGCTGCGTGCGTGGTGCCCTTAAGCAGGCCGGCCCCGAGGCGGCGGCACGGATAAAGGGCATAGCCATGGACACCACGGGCTCAACCCCCTGCGCGGTGGACAGGGACGGAGTACCTCTGGCCCTGAAGCCTGAATTTACCGAAAAGCCGGCGGCCATGTTCTTCCTCTGGAAGGACCACACCGCCCTGGCCGAGGCCCAGCACATCAACGAACATGCCCGCTCCTGGGGCGGGATTGATTTCACCGTTTACGAGGGCGGGATCTACTCTTCCGAATGGTTCTGGGCCAAGGTGATGCGCGCCCTCTCCGAGGACGCCACAGTGGCGGCGGTGGCCCATTCCTTCCTTGAGCACTGCGACTGGATGCCGGCCCTGCTTACCGGACTCATCGGACCAGGCAAGCCGGGTCTGGCGGCGGTCAGGCGCAGCCGCTGCGCCATGGGTCACAAGGCCATGTGGCATGCCGGCTTCGGAGGCTACCCGGCGGACGGGTTCCTGGCAGGCCTGCATCCTGGCCTGCCGGCCATCAAGGCCAGCCTGGGAACCCAGACCTGGACCAGCGACCAGGCCGCAGGACTCCTGTCGGCCGAATGGGCCGCCAGGCTGGGTCTGCCTGCGGGCATACCTGTGGCAGTAGGTGCCTACGACGCCCACATGGGTGCTGTTGGCGGCGGGGCCAGGCCGGGCTGGATGGTCAAGGTGATGGGCACCAGCACCTGCGACATGATAGTAGGCCCCCGGCCGGCCACCGAGACAGCGGTAAAAGGCATCTGCGGCCAGGTCAACGGATCCATAGTCCCGGACATGCTGGGCTACGAGGCCGGCCAGAGCGCCTTCGGTGACGTGTATGCCTGGTTCAAGCAACTCCTTTCCTGGCCTCTGGAAGCCCTCCTGCCTGGCATCGAAGGTCTAAGCCCTGAAACGCGATCCCTAATCTTCGAGACACTGTCGGACAGGCTCATCCCTGCCCTTGAAGCAGCGGCCAAGGACCTTGTGCCCGGACAGACAGGCATCCTGGCCCTGGACTGGCTGAACGGCAGGCGGACCCCCGATGCGGACCAGCGGCTCAAAGGCGCCATCATGGGTCTGTCCCTGGGCAGTGACGCCCCAAGGATCTACCGCGCCCTGGTGGAGGCCACCGCCTACGGCTCCCGGGCCATCATCGAGCGCTTCAGGGAAGAAGGCGTACCGGTGAAGGGCATCATAGCGATAGGCGGAGTGGCCAGGAAGTCGCCTATGGTCATGCAGATAGTCGCCGATGTGCTGGGCATGCCCATAGCCGTTCCCGCCAGCGACCAGGCGGTGGCCATGGGGGCTGCCATGTTCGCCGCCGTGGTGGCAGGGCTGTACCCCGACATTCCGGCTGCCCAGGCCTCCATGTCCGCGCCCCTTGAAACCGAGTACAAGCCGGAGCCCGGACGCTCGAAAGTCTATGACCGCCTGTACAAGGAATACCTGGTCCTTGGTTCCTTCGTGGAAAGCCGCACAAAATAAAGGATCGCGCAAGGGAACCCAGTAGGATCCCGTGCAAGGAGTACAAGAATGACAGATCTGAAACAGTTCAACTTCTGGTTCGTGGTGGGTAGCCAGGACCTGTATGGCGATGAGACACTCAGGCAGGTGTCCGAGCATGCCCGCATAATGGCTGACGGTTTCTCCAAGGATACCGCTCTGCCGGGAACTCTGATCCTGAAACCAACAGTGCTGGATCCGGTCGGTATCCGGAGGATTTTCGAGGAGGCCAACGCCGACCCGAGCTGTGCGGGCATCATCACCTGGATGCATACCTTCTCGCCCTCCAAGATGTGGATAGCCGGGCTGGCGGCCAACCGCAAGCCCCTGCTGCACCTGCACACCCAGTTCAACCGCGACATACCCTGGGCCAGCATAGACATGGACTTCATGAACCTGAACCAGTCTGCCCATGGCGACCGCGAACACGGCTACATCCATGCACGGATGCGTCTGCCCCGCAAGGTGGTGGTAGGGCACTGGGAAGAGACTGTCCTACGGCAGCGCATGGGTCTATGGATGCGCGCCGCTTGCGCCTTTGCGGACGGCCGGAACTCCACGGTGGTGCGCTGGGGCGACAATATGAGGGAGGTGGCGGTCACCGAAGGGGACAAGGTCTCTGCCCAGATCCGCTTTGGTTGGCAGGTGAACGGCTGGGGCCTGGGAGATCTTGCGGCCAAGATCGATGCGGTGGACCCCCGGGCCGCGGATACCTTGGTTGACGAATATACCAACCGCTACGAACTGGCCGCCAATACAGCCTCGGGCGATGCTGCCTCCATCGAAACAGCAAGCAGGGCCATACGCGAGCAGGCCTGCTTCGAGCTTGGCATGAAAGCTTTCCTTGAGGAGCGGCAGGCAGGAGCCTTCACCACCACCTTCCAGGATCTGCACGGCCTGCCCCAGTTGCCCGGCCTGGCAGTGCAGCGCCTGATGGAACAGGGTTATGGTTTTGGTGCCGAAGGGGACTGGAAGACCGCCATGCTGGTACGGGCGGTAAAGGTCATGGCTACCGGACTACCCGGCGGTACCTCCTTCATGGAGGACTACACCTACCACTTTGAATCGGGCAAGGAGGCCATCCTTGGTGCCCATATGCTTGAGCTGTGCCCGTCCATAGCCAAGGGGAAACCCCGGATCGAGGTGCATCCACTGGGCATAGGCGGCAAGGCCGACCCGGCCCGCATGGTCTTCGATGCAGCGCCAGGCAAAGCCATTTGTGCAACCCTGGTGGACCTCGGTGACCGCTTCAGGATGATACTCAACGAAGTGGAGTCCATCCCCATCCCGCAGCCCATGCCAAAGCTGCCGGTGGCGCGGGTGCTGTGGAGGCCCCTGCCCAACCTGCGGGATGCCGCGGAGTCCTGGATACTGGCCGGCGGGGCCCATCATTCGGCCTACAGCAGTGCAGTAGGAGCGGAATGCCTGCGTGACTGGGCCGAGATGGCCGGCGTCGAGTTTGTCCACATAAAGGAAGGTACCGACCCGAACAGGCTGCGTGACGAACTGGGCTGGGGGGAGGCGTACTGGGGCGGGAGGGGATAGAGACTGAGCCGAATTGTCTTGATCTCAAAAGGACCAAGGTCCAGTACAAGACCGCCTTCCTACAGGGACAGGGGGGCGGTCTTGTTCTCCAGAAGGTCACAAAGCCAGGCTTGACAGTCCGGGAGACCAGGTTGGCCTGCTCATAACTTTTAAATATCTATGGTCTCGTCCTGGGATGAAGCACAATCACCGCAAAGTATAAGTACCATCATGGAAAAGGCATCTTGATCTATCCATATCACGGTTAACCAGAATTCCAGTAAGTCTTTTTAAGTGCTTCACTGGTTCTGGAATTCCATGCTATACTGAAGTGAATAAATTTCTCCCTAACTCACTTTCGTTATAATTATTTTAGCGTGAAAGAGGGACTGTTGTGTTTACCAAGCTTGTAAAGGAACGTTTTGAAGCCCTGTCTGCGGGACAAAAAAAAGTAGCCAGATACGCCTTGAACTCACTGGACAAGATCAGCTACCAGACTATTGCCCAGATCGGTCAGGCCAACGCAGTCAGCGAGACAACAGTTGTGCGTCTTGCCTACGCATTAGGCTTCAGCGGATTCTCGGACATGCAGAAGATGATACGGGACGAGGTCCTGTCCTCTCTGGATACAAATGCTACTCCAGAACAGGAAGCAGATTCCAGAACGGTCAATATTTACCAGTTGCAGATGAAGCGGGAGATTCATTCCCTGCAGTCCATGATAAAGCAACTTGACTATAGCCAGA
>MIBM01000418.1:6183-11254 GCA_001830645.1 Spirochaetes bacterium RIFOXYC1_FULL_54_7 | reverse complement strand
GTTGAACTCCTCCGGTCTGCCAAAAATGTCTTCCTTGTCGGATTCAGGACTTCCGCGGCTGCCACCTACTGGTTCTACACCATACTGAGCATCATTCGTGACACGGTTTATCTAGTCACCAACTCAAGTGAAGTGTCAAAGACATTATTGAATGTTGACGCCAATTCCCTTGTTGTGGCAGTCGGGTATTCCCGCTACACAAAGGAATCCGTTCAATTTGTAAAGCAAGCCCATGACCAAAGAGCGACAATAGTGGCGGTCACAGACAATACACTTTCTCCCCTGGCCCGGCTGGCCGATATTCCCTTCATTGTACAACCAACTGTGGGCGAAACCGGATTCAACTCCATCGCTTCCGCCATCAGTCTGCTGAATCTCTTTGTAACAGGTGTGAATCGCGAACCTGGCGTACGGGATCGAATAGAGAAGTTGGAAAAACTCTATACAGAACATGATGAATTTTATGAACAGTGACAAACGGAAAAGGATACTTCCAACCAGTCTGTTGAAATTGTCATAGCCAATGGCTGATTTTACTAGGCCACGAAATTTCCAAGTTCGGCAATGGGGCAATGGTCCAAGCCCATTTTTTCAAGAGTTCGACCTTCCAGGCGGTAATCCGTTTTATGGATGACACTGGCCAGTTCTATGATGGCATCTATTGTTGGAGTTTCCACCCGGGCCAGCTTGCCTAGATGTGCCAGAGGAACAAGGCTCATGGGAACATCTTCGGATATATACCTCGTGTCCAGCGATGATGCCGCCTTTATACCAGAATAGACCTTGTTGGCCTGTATGGCAGAATACAAGTTCTCTTCAGTTACACCGTAAACATCTTGAAGCCATTGAACCGTCGTTATTGTATGCACACCCAAGGCTTTGGCAACTCCAATCCGTTCCCCATCGATCTTTTCCAATACCAGCGCGACTGATGGACTGATGCCTTGCCTGTAATGCTCAAAATTGCCTTTTGTCATTTCGATCCAGGCGGAATTCATGATCGTTGGAGCAGGATGGAAAATGGCCCCGACATTCAGCAAGCTTGTTTCCAGAACATTGGCCACCGGCTTGAACTGGCTGAATAAGGGGCAGAGTTTTTCAGCGACCCTTCCTGTCGCCGAAGCGGGAAGAACCGCAAAATCGACCCTCCGCTTGAGGCCATAGACCATCGCTTCTTCCAATCCTGTCCTCCGGCAGGCATACAGCAGGGTTTGAGCTTCGGCAATCGGCGGACAGCTCTCCCGGGCAAGGGAATGGAGGATCCGGGAAAACTCCAGCGCCCCCCCGGTCCTGCCTGGGTGAAGCACAACGATGGTATCCTTCCTCAGGAGCGATGCCATCTTCCGAGCCAGTTCTTCATGGGCAAAAGCCGGAGTTACAACCATGACCATATCGACATCCGAAACTACCTCTGACAATTCGGTACTGACAGTTGCCAACTGTGCAACGTCCTTGCCCAACACACCATCCAGGTGTATTTGCCGTTTCTCGGCAAAACCTTCCAACACCCTGGAATATTTATCGTAGATTCTTACCTCATGCCCCATAAGGGCAATATGGGCGGCCATAGTCATGCCACCGTTGCCACCGCCCAAAACAGCAATCTTCATAGTCACGCTCCTCTCAGGATTCAGATGGTTTGTGCCTTGGGCTTGTACATGATATGAACCAGAACCACGATAAGAATCGTAGACATCCCACCGACATCGGTCATCCATCCCGGAATAATCGAGGCAATTGCCGCTATGAGAAGCACCATACGCACAGGCATTCCAATCGGCCGGAGCAGAAACCCCTGGAGGCTGCAGGAAAGGGCATATACGCCCACCACAGCAGTGACCACAACGACAAGTGTCTCGAGAATGGCTGTATCAAGGAGAATCAGCGCCGGGGAGTAAGCGAATATAAACGGCATCAGGAAGGCTGTACTGGCCAGCTTCAGACCCACCAAGGCTGTCTTGGTGGGATCAGCTTTGGCTATAGTGGCTGCCAGATATGAACTCAGGGCCACAGGGGGCGTTACCGCGGCGAAGCAACCGAAGTAGAAAATGAAAAGGTGGGCGGCTACAACCGGTACTCCTAGTTTTACCAGCACGGGTGCGACCATGGCACCCAAAATGATATACAGGGCAGTCGTCGGCATTCCCATCCCCATAAAAATACAGGCCACCATGGTAAGTAAAAGTGCCGGGAACAGCATCCCGCCAGAAAGTGTGATGATCAGATCCGCGAACTTCAAGCCGAGGCCAGTCAAGGTCACTATACCAACAATGACACCCGCAACAGCACAGGCTGAAATGATACTGAGTGCGCCACGGGCGCCCTTGTCGAGAGCTTCAACGAACCTGCTGCTATTGAGGCGGGTTTCCTTTTTAAACATGCTTACTACGATAACTACCGCCACCGCATAGAAAGAAGCCTTGATAGGCGTGAACCCAAGCAGCAGCATGAATACAATGCTGAAAGGAGCGAAAAGCAGGAAGGCCCCATTCTTCATGGTCGTCAGGAACTTCGGCAACTTCTCCTTCGGGATACCAGCCAAGCCCATTTTCGCGGCTTCCAGATCCACCATTATATAGACCGCCACATAGTATAAGATGGCTGGTATTGCCGCGTGCAGAATCAATCTGCCATAGGGAATTCCAGTCATTTCCGCCATGATGAACGCGGCGGCACCCATGATCGGTGGCATGATCTGTCCCCCCGCGGATGCGGCCGCCTCTACGCCACCGGCAAACTCCCGCTTGTAACCTACACTTTTCATCAATGGGATAGTAAAGGTTCCTGTACCAGCCACATTTGCGAATGAGCTGCCAGAAATCATGCCCATGAATCCAGAAGCAACGACGGCAGCCTTGGCGGGACCTCCGCGGGATTTTCCGGTCAGGGAAAAAGCCAGGTCAATGAACGATTGAGCTCCTCCCGTAACGCCCAGAAAGGATCCCAGGAGGATGAAGATGAAGACAAAAGAGGCCGAGACATAAATTGCCACACCATAGATACCTTCGCCAGTAAGGAATAAATGTTCCACGATCCGTTCGATGCTGTATCCCCGGTGCCCCCAGGAACCCGGGAGATACTTTCCAAACAGAGCGTATGAAAGAGCCAGGAGTCCGACTATCACCAAAGGCCATCCCATCGTCCTCCGGCTTGCTTCGAATACCAGTACAAGAGTTATGATTCCCATAGCAATATCCAAGGGTATAGGGCTCCCTGCACGGTAAACCAGGTCCCAGTAGAAGAATACAAGATAGGCACCCCCCGCTATCGAAAACAGGGCAAAAAGCGCGTCATACCATGGGAATTTACCCTTGTCTTTGCGCGACGCGGGAAAAACCAGAAATGTAAGCAAAAGACCGAATGCCAGATGGATGGCTTTATGCTGTGGCTGGGGGAGCATGGAAACACCCGCTGACCAAAGTTGATATAAAGACATCACTACAGCGATTACAGTCGTAATGATTCCCAGCCCGCGGGATTGATTCCTGGCCAACTCGAATTTATCCTGCAACTGATTCAGTTTTTCTTCATCTGAAAATTCAGGCTTCTGCCTGCTGTTGAAAAACATGGATATCTCCTCTTGAATACGCCGCGCCAGGTTACGGCCGAAGCTCCCGGAACCATTCAGGATGCCCCCAAGCAGGGAGACATCCTTTATTGAGCAAAGTTCCGCTTATTTGACCAGGCCCTTCTCTTTGAAGAATCTATAAGCCCCGGGATGAAGAGGAATGGACATACCGTCCAACGCGGTATCCAGGGAAATACTCTTTCCCTGGGCGTGGGAAGCCTGGATATCGGCCAGGTTTGAAAATATGCTGCTTACAATCCCATAGACCACATCGGAGTGCAGATCGTCACGCACAATGAGAAGCGCGGGACTTGCCACGGTATTCACTTGGACATCGACACCTTTGTAGGTCCCTGCAGGAATCCTGGATCGGATAATAAAAGGAGAATCCTTGTTGACCTTCAGGTAAGCGGCTTCTTCGACATCCAGCAGATGGATGTCCAAACTTGCTGCGGCATCCACAACCGCCGCAGTAGGCGTTCCCGCTCCTACTACCGCACAATCAATGATCCGATCCTTGAGGGCAGTCACACCTTCACCGAATGAAAGGAATTGTACCTTCACGTCCGTATACGAGATTCCAAGGGCTTCGAGCAGAAGTCTCGTGGTTCTTTCAGTGCCGCTGCCAGCCGCCCCTACAGCGATTCTTTTCCCCTTCAAGTCAGACAGTGTCCTGATTCCTGAGCTCTTCAATACCACAAACTGGAAAGTCTCCGGATACAAGGCCATGATTCCCTGCATGTTTTTGATGGGGACTTTAAACGGATCCTCTCCAAGAAACGCACCGGAAGCCGTGTTGGACGCGGACATGATCAGATCGACTTTTTTCTCCTCTAACATCCTCAAGTTTGCCACCGAGCCCGCAGTTGACTCTGCCGTTACCTGTATTCCCTTAATATTCTTGGAAACTACATTGGCAATTGCGGCTCCGATAGGATAATAAGTACCTGAGGTGCCTCCTGTGGCTAAGGCTAATCTGATTTCCATTACCGGCTCCGCCCCTTCGGCGGACGGGCCCGCAATGACTGGCATTGCCAGAACCATTGTTAAAAGCGTAACCAGACAGAAAAATACACCCATCTTTTTCATGCAATCCTCCTGAATTTTCCAATGGTACAAAACGCCTCATAACGGGAAACTCCCGAAAAGCGATTGTTACCAGTATCAAGGTGCAATCCATCAACCCTAAGACCGAACTTCACCAAAAAGAAAGATAGTATAAATGAAAGATTTATTTTTTTTTATTTACTTATGTAGCATTTATTTTATCTTAGCACGAAAAACCAAACTGTCAACATATTTTTTCACATTTCCTGGATTGGCCCATGGGGAAACATCAAGCTCCGTACGCCTGACGGTAATCGTAAGCCAGGGTACTGCTTCAAGGAAGGTACCGACCCGATTCGGCTGCGTGACGAACTGCGCTGGGGCGAAGCGTACTGGAATGGGTGGGGATAGGGATCGGATAGGAGGTTTTTCCACTCTGAACGAACACCTGGGCCA
>MIBM01000418.1:0-6156 GCA_001830645.1 Spirochaetes bacterium RIFOXYC1_FULL_54_7 | reverse complement strand
TAAGTTCTGGAACATCATTCGGAGGGGCTTCCCTATTCTTAAAAATGAAAAGGACCGCATCGGTGAGCGCTCTTGACAATGTTGTTGTCTTCAAGCTATCGCGAGCGGAATTAATCGGGTTTATCAACAGGCACCCATCCGCAGGCAACAGGATTCTTCTGGTGTTTATAAATGGGTTGTTACTGAAATTACGGGAAGCAAACAGGGAACTTGCATTTGAACGCCGCTCCGATGGAGATCAGGCTGATGTGGATGCCTTGTTGGCGGAATTTATGGGAAAAGGGAAATAGCATCGTCTAAAATTGAAGTATCAGTTGGCTCTTCTGCCAAACATTTAGAAATCCGGTGATTCCTGGTTTTCCTGTTTTTCTCTTATCGCTGAACCCAGGGCTGCGCCAAAGCGGTCGAGGTCGGCCTTCAGCAAGGGAACCAGTTCCCTGAAGACAATGACAAGAAAATCCGTCTTTCTCCAATCGAAGTCGAGCTCGAAATAGTAGCGCTTGAAATGACGGAAGCGCATAAGCTCGGCGAGCCGTTGGTAGGTCGCCGTCGATAGTACCTGAGGACGGATGCCCGGAACTTCAAGAGTCATCTTTTCCAGAAGATCCGCATGCCAACGCTGGCTATCGAGGTGGTTCTCGAAGGCCTGGGAGATACGGAGGAAGAGGGTTTCCACAGCTGTATACGCATTCTCCAGAATCTGAACCGGTATAAGCACGCTATCGGCGGTTTTCCCCAATACTGGAATGATGTCGGATTCAAAGCTATCCAATCGTCTGAGCATCTCCTGCATCAATTGCAGGGTTTGCGCTATGCGTGCAGGAATTTCATCGAAGCGGTCGTTCATAGATCACTACCCCTTTTGTAATTATATCATTGGCGTAGCTTGGATGGATGGTCTCGAGCTGCACGATGTGGAGCGGGAACCGGGTAAGCTTCTGAGCCATACCATACAAACGGAAAAACCTTTCCGCGTCAATTATGCCCGCTACCGCCACATCGATATCGGAAATATCCTGGAAGGTTGAGCCCTCCACCAATGAGCCCCACTGATAAATCTTATCCGGATCGAAATCCTTGATGATCAAATCAACGATCAATCTGAAGTCTTCCCGTGCCTTTGCAAGGTTTTCTTTCCGCTTCGCCAATTCTTCCCGGCGTTTGCGTTGAATGAAGGAACGCATAGTGGCGATACCGTCCGGCTCGACTTCCATGAGGTCAAGTATAAGCCAGTCACTCCATGCTGTCGATCCTGTATTGACACCAGCTCCTTGCCAAGATATCGTACTCCTGCTTAATAACACAATTAAATAGGAGTATTAATAATGGCGGGGACAAAACCAACCGATGCCGGGAAGGCCATACTCAAAGCCGCAGAGGAGCTCTTCCTGGAAAAGGGCTTTGCCCTCAGCTCGACCACCGAGATAGCCAGGCGTGTCGGATGCAACCAGGCTCTTGTCCATTATTACTTCAGGACCAAGGAGAACCTGTTCCAGGAAGTCTTCAATGCCAAGGCAACCCTTTTCCTCTCTGCCTTCCTGCAAGCCGGGGAGTCCGAGGATAGCTTCGAGGGAAGGTTGCGCAAACGCATCGAAACGCACTACGACATGCTGGTCCAGAACCCCAAGCTGCCGTTCCTGATCCTGAATGAGCTGCTGACCAATCCGGCCCGGCTTGAGGCAATGAAAAACAAGCTCGGGAGAGAAGCTGCCGGGATGTTCAAAGGGCTGCAGGATGAAATTGACGCAGAAATCACCCGGGGCAACATCCGGGCTGTCTCTGCCATGGAACTCCTGCTGATGATAGTGTCACTCAATGTGTTCCCGTTCATCGCCGCGCCAATCCTGGGTGTACTTCCCGGAGCGACCAAGGCTGAGTTCGATAGATTGATCATGGAGAAACGGAAACTGAACGCGGATCTGGTCCTGAATTACCTGAAGACAGTTCCATGAGGGATTCACAATGACATTGAAGAAATTACTGATGGCGGTGATGTTCATGAGTACCTGGGCGGTCTCGGCCTTCAGCCAGGTGAGCCTGGAAGAATGCCGGGAAAAGGCGCTGGCAAATTATCCCCTGGCCAAACGCTACGGCCTGATAGAACAGGCCCAGCGGTTTTCCCTTGCCGAAATAGCCAGGAGCTACCTGCCAAGGGTGAACCTGTCAGGCAGATCGACCTACCAATCCGAGGTGACGCCCATGGGAGGACTCACCCAGGACCAGTTCCAGCTCGGCTTTGAATTGAGCCAGACACTCTGGGATGGTGGGACTTCCCGGGCCTTCAAGCGGGCCGAACTGGTTTCCACGGAAATCGAACGGAAGAAGCTGGACACTGATATGTATGCCTTCGCCGAACGGGTGGACCAGGTCTTCTTCGGCATACTCCTGCTCCAGGAACGGATCAGGAGCAATGGCATCCTTCAGGAAGAACTGCGGGTGAACGCGGACCGCATAGTCGCATCCATCAGGAACGGCGTCGCGGTCCAGTCCGACCTGGATGCGATATCGGTCGAACGCATCGCCGCCCGCCAGCGGGATATCGAAATGCAGACAGACCTGTCGATCTCAAAGGACCTGCTGTCTGCCCTGACAGGTATGCCCCTGCCTCCTGACACGATTCTTGCGATGCCTGATGCCGCCAGGCCCGGGCTGGACAGCTTCGATTCCGGTGCTTCATCCAGGAGGCCGGAGTCCGCCTTGTTCGACGCCCAGGAAGCGTTCTCCACCAGCCAGGAGGCACTGGTCAACGTCGCACTCATGCCGCGTTTCTCGGTCTTTGTACAGGGTGGGTACGGCAGACCGGGGCTGAATGCCATGGATGCCGGGGATGCCGCCGCCTACTGGCTGGGCGGGTTCCGCATGAACTGGAGCCTTGACGGTTTCTATACCCGGGAAGACAAGCTCGATACCATCGGGATCAGCCGGCTGGAGGTAGAAAACCGCCGTGAGGTCTTCTCCTTCAACACCGACCTTTCCATGAGACAGAAGTCGGCGGAGATTGACAAGTACGTAGCATTGCTGACCGGCGACAGGGAGCTTATTGCCCTGCGCACCCGTATGAAACAATCCGCCGAGGTACGGGTACGGAACGGTACACTCACCGAGGCGGACCTGCTCCAGGCAATTGCGGCCCGGAACCTGGCCGAACAACAGATGATACTCCACGAAATCCAGTACCGGGCGGCCATCTACGGCCTGAAACACCTCATCAACCAATGACAGGAGCCTGTCAATGAAAATCATGCAACGGGTCGTCGTTTTCAGTCTTTCAATCTTGATGCTGCCAGCCCTGGTTTCCTGCGGAAAAAACGAGGCATACTTCGATGCTTCCGGCAGCTTCGAAGCCACCGAGGTCATAGTCTCCGCAGAGGCCGCGGGCAGGATACTCCGCTTCGATGCGGATGAAGGCAGACAGCTCAAGGCTGGCCAGACCATCGGCGCCATCGACGATCTCCAGCTCCGACTCAAGCGGGACCTCCTGCTGACATCCCGTGAAACCGCCGAAAACAGGCGCCCTGACATCGCCGTCCAGATGGCTGCCCTGCGCCAGCAGCTTGCCACCGCCAGAAGTGAGCAACTGCGCATGGAAAGCCTCGTCCAGGAGAATGCCGCGGTTCACAAGCAGCTTGACGACGCAAACGCCCAGGTAGCTTTGCTGGAACACCAGGTGGCTGCTCTGGAATCCAGCCTGCAAACCAGTGATAGGAGTATCACTCTCGAACTGGCCGCTCTGGATATACAGATAGCCCAGATTGATGACCAGTTGGCGAAGTGTGCCATCGCCAGCCCCATCGACGGTACTGTGTTGCTCAAATATGCCGAGACCGGCGAACTCGCCGGGATAGGCAAGGCCCTGTTCAAGGTAGCCGACATGCAGGATATGCGCCTGCGCGCCTATGTCACCGAGGCCCAGCTAAGCACCCTCCAGCTTGGACAGAAGGTGGCCGTGTTTGTTGATGCAGGTTCCGATGAGCGCCGCCGCTATGATGGAACACTCTCCTGGATATCAGATAAATCGGAATTCACCCCCAAGACGGCGCAGACCAGGGATGAACGGGCAGCCCTCGTATACGCGGTCAAGGTAGCTGTCAGGAACGACGGCTATCTCAAGATAGGGATGTATGGTTACCTGGTACTGAGCGAGTAGGCCATGATAGAAGCCCGGGGCATCAGCAAATCATACGGCATCGTCCAGGCACTGAAGGGCATCGACTTCGAAGTCGGGGCCGGAGAGATTTTCGGCGTCATCGGCCCTGATGGAGCGGGCAAGACAACCCTGTTCCGTATCCTGACCACCCTGCTCCTGGCCGACGAAGGCCAGGCCACGGTGGATGGCCTGGATGTGATCAGGGACTACCGCAGAATACGCAACCGCATAGGCTACATGCCAGGCCGCTTCTCCCTCTATCAGGACCTGACGGTACAGGAGAACCTTGAGTTCTTCGCCACGGTTTTCGGAACCACGGTACACGAAAATTACGAGACCATCCGGGCTATCTATGTACAGATAGAACCCTTCGCCAAGCGGCGTGCCGGAGCGCTCTCGGGCGGCATGAAACAGAAACTTGCCCTCTGCTGCGCCTTGGTCCACAAACCACGGGCACTCTTCCTTGACGAACCCACTACCGGTGTGGACCCGGTTTCACGCAAGGAATTCTGGGACATGCTGGGATCCCTCAAGGCCCAGGGCCTTGCCATCATGGTTTCCACACCCTATATGGACGAGGCGGGCCTCTGCGACCGCATAGCCCTGATCCGCCAGGGAGAGTTCCTCAGGATCGACAGTACCGCGGCCATAGTTGCCGCCTTCCCCTATGGTTTATTCGCAGTCCGTGGCGCCCGGAAATACCAGATGCTCACGGACTTACGCAGCTTGCCCGGAATCCGCTCGTGCTATGCCTTCGGTGACTCCCACCATGTGGCCGTACCGGATGGCTCCTGGACAGCCGGGACACTTACCACCGCCTTGCATGAAACAGGCTACCTGGATGCGGAAGTACAGGTCATCACCGCCAGTGTGGAGGATTGCTTCATGGACCTCGCCGAGACGGTATCCACCTCATGAGTGTCATCATCGCCGAGAACCTGACGAAACGCTTCGGCCATTTCATGGCCGTGGACCAGGTGTCCTTCCAGGTGGAAGCCGGGGAGATATTCGGCTTCCTTGGTGCCAATGGTGCCGGGAAGACCACGGCCATGCGCATGCTCTGCGGCCTCAGCAAACCAAGCGGCGGCAGGGGCAAGACAGCCGGCTTCGACATAGCCAGGCAGCCAGACAAGGTGAAGGCGTCCATAGGCTACATGAGCCAGAAATTCGCCCTCTACGAGGATCTTACCGTACGGGAAAACATCCGCCTCTACGCCGGCATCTACGGCGTGAAAAGCGCCCTCATCGCCGGCAGGACGGATGAGCTGCTGCGGGAACTGGACTTCCTGTCTGAAAAGAATTCACTGGTAAGGAAACTCCCCCTGGGCTGGAAACAGAAACTGGCCTTTTCGGTCGCGGTCTTCCATGAACCCAAAGTGGTCTTCCTGGACGAGCCGACCGGCGGTGTGGATCCTGCGGCACGGCGGCAATTCTGGGAACTTATATACCGGGCAGCCGACAGGGGCATCACGGTGTTTGTCACTACCCACTACATGGACGAGGCCGAGTACTGCAACAGGGTCTCCATCATGGTTGATGGCCGCATAGAGGCCCTGGACACGCCCCAGGCGCTCAAGACCCGCTATGACGGTGCGACGATGCAGGATGTATTCCACACCCTGGCTCGCAAGGCCACACGGAAGGCGGAATGACATGAAGCAATTCCGTTCGTTCATCATCAAGGAATTCCGCCATATCTTCCGCGACCGGTGGACCATGCTCATACTGCTGTTCCTGCCCATCCTGATGCTCACCCTGTTCGGCTTCGCGATCACCACGGAGGTCAAGAACGCCCGGGTTGCCATCTTTGCCCCGACCAGGGACGCGGCGGTGGATGCGATAGAGGGGCGCTTCGCGGCCAATGAGTACTTCATCCTCGTGGAAGAACCCAGCGATCCGGATCAGCTTGAAGGAGCCTTCCGCAGGGGCGAGATATCCCTGGTGGTTGTCTTCAGCGATGATTTCCACGCCGGTATGGCAAGAACCGGCGACGCGCAGATCCTGCTGGT
>MIBM01000417.1:1061-5384 GCA_001830645.1 Spirochaetes bacterium RIFOXYC1_FULL_54_7 | reverse complement strand
CCGAGACCCCGAATTTTACCTTGATTTTCACATTCCCCTGCTTGCACCGTCTTACAATACTTGATACGATCCGGATATCCGATTGGAGGAGCGATTCCCATGAGTATTCTGGTGGAGGGCGGGGTGCCCGGTGAAGCCAGGACAAAGGGGCGGATCGCCGAAGGGACTGCGGAAGCATCCGCCACATTCCCTGGTCGTTCGGGCTAATACCCGACGGCTGTCGCAGGGCTTTGTCCTTGCGGAGTGCCAACGGAATCGCCGCACCCTATGGGCTATATGCCCATATACCAAGAGGGCCCGCGCGCGGTTTCCTGGGATCTCCATCGGATTGGAGGACACCCATGCCGCGCCCTCAAGCCGAGGAACAGCGTGTTTCCGTCCCTTTCGGCGGGAACAGTTCCATCCGTCAACCTAAGCGTCCCGGGTACAGCCCCGGGAACAGTGCAGCACGACAGGTTCAAAACCCAGACAGTCACCGCTTCTCCCTCAAACCCGGGGCATCCACAGCCCTGACAGCATTCCACACAGATATTTCCACACCTCCCAGGACAACACGCTGCTATAAACGCACGACCACAACAACACGGTCCGAAGCGTAAAGAGCAAGGGGACAAAGGTTCCCGGAACCCAAGCGTAAATTTCCTGGAGGATATACATGAACAAGATTCCAGTCTCTGTACTCGGCGCTACCGGTGTGGTAGGCCAGCGTTTTGTAAGGCGACTTGCCTCGCATCCTTACTTCGATCTGCAATTCATAGCCGCAAGCGAACGCAATGCCGGCAAATCCTACGCACAGGCCTGTGAATGGCGGCTGTCCGGGAAACCATATGCGGGCTTTGCGGATCATAAACTGGTTCCCTGCGATCCAGGCATGGCCTGCACGCCCATCGTATTCTCGGCCCTGGACGCCAACTCAGCCAAGGATATCGAGCCCCTCTTTGCAGCCGCCGGCAGTCTGGTCTTCAGCAATGCCGCAGCCTTCCGCATGGATGAAGATGTTCCCCTGGTTATGCCCGAGATCAACCCGGACCATCTGGACTTGCTGCATCTTCAGAGAGCCAGGCGCGGCTGGACTGGCGGCATCATCTGCAACCCCAATTGCACCACTACCATCGCCCTCGGGGCCATTGGCCCCCTTCACCGCGCCTTCGGGGCAGAAGGTGTACTTGTGACAAGTATGCAGGCCCTGAGCGGCGCAGGCTACCCCGGTGTCTCCGCCATGGACTCAACAGGCAATGTAATACCTTACATTTCCGGAGAAGAGGCCAAGGTAGAGGCCGAGACACGAAGGATACTGGGCACCCTGGCCGGGGGCTTGGTTACTGATGCGGATTTCAAGATATCCGCCCAGTGCAACCGGGTACCAGTCCTGGATGGCCATACGATATGCCTGAGCCTGCGGCTTGCAGGAAAACCAGATGCCGAAGAAATAGCCGATGCCCTGGAACGTTTTGTTCCCGGTACATCAACCCTTAACCTGCCCAGTGCTCCACAGCGGTTCATAACCCTGCGGCACGAACAGGACCGCCCCCAGCCTCGGCGGGATGTAGAGGATGACAGCGGTATGACCATGCATGTAGGGCGCATCCGCAACTGTCCGGTGATGGGTGTAAAACTGGTTATACTTGGTCACAATGTGGAACGGGGAGCAGCCGGAGGATCCCTGCTGAATGCCGAACTGGCAGTGCAGAAAGGTTACTTGCCTGATTTCAGAACCGCGGTCGTGTCTGGATCAATCGGCACCGACGATCTGATGGCAAGAGGGCAGAAGACCTTCCGGGAACTGCAGTATACAAACCTGATGCAAAACTCCGAAGCCCTGGGCCAGGATGGCATTGCTTCCAGCAATGGTATGGAAAAGGAGCTAGAGATATGGAAGTAACACGCTTGAGCGGGCTCGGTGTAGCCCTTGCCACACCCTTCATCAAGGGTAATGGAAGATACGGTGCGGAATCAGTGGATATACCTGCCTTCAAGGCGCTGGTGCGCAGGGTACTTGAGGGGGGAACCGACTTCCTCGTTGTCCTGGGCTCTACAGGCGATGCCGCCACGATTACCGATAGCGAACGTGATCAGTTGATCAGAGCAGCCCTTGAAGAGGCAGGAGATACCCCTGTGGTGGTTGGCACAGGGCATAATTCTACCGCTGCGGCGGTGGCTCTTGCATCCAGGGCCGCAGCACTGGGCGCTCAGGCTTTGCTGGTGGTAACCCCATACTACAACAAGCCCCAGCCAGCAGGACTGGAAGCCCACTTCAGGGCTGTAGCTGAGGCAGCCTCCGGACTGCCCATCATCGCCTACAATGTGCCTGGACGGACAGGGCTGAACATGATTCCGTCCACCCTTGCACGGCTGTGGCAGATCCCTCAAGTAGTCGCGGTAAAGGAATCCTCGGGCAATCTGGCCCAGATCGGGGAAATTGCCCGGACACTGCCGCCGGGGAAACTGCTTCTTGCAGGAGACGACGCGTTTGCCCTGCCCGCCATAGCCCTGGGAGCCTCAGGTCTTATATCCGTCATAGGCAATATCCTGCCAAAAGAGACCAAGGCACTGGTACAAGCCACCCTATCGGGTGATATACTGACAGCCCGGGCCATTCATGTCAAATTGCTCCCCATTATGGATGCCCTGTTCATGGAGTCAAATCCCGTTCCACTCAAGGCAGCCCTTGAGCTGGACGGACAATGCCAGAGGGCGGTACGGCTACCCCTTGTACCGGCCTGCGAAGCCACCAGGACAGCCTTGGCTCAGTTGCTGGAACCTTTTGGCATGGCCACAAATACAGGAGATTGATGATGACTACAACACTGGAAACCTTCTTCTCCAGACCCCTTGAAGAGGTGGTCAAGGATCCAGAAGCTACCAACCGGGGCCAGGACCTGCTGCTGGCCCTTGAAAATGGCGAAGTACGGGCCGCCGCACCGGACGAGAATGGGGGCTGGCATGTGAACACCTGGGTCAAAAGAGGAATCCTGGCCATCTTCAGGCTCTCCGGCCAGGTGGATTTCCCGGCTTGGCCAGGTGGTGCAGTGGACAAGGACGCCTTTCCTCCCCGGACACTTTCCATGACCGATGGGGTGCGTATCGTAGCCGGTGGCAGTTCCGTACGCCGTGGGGCACGATTGTGCCCCGGGGCGGTACTCATGCCACCCTGCTTCGTGAATGTCGGTGCCTGGGTAGGCGCAGGTACCATGGTAGACAGCCACGCCTTGGTTGGATCCTGCGCCCAGGTTGGTGAGCGGGTGCACCTGTCTGCCGGCGTGCAGGTTGGCGGTGTGCTCGAACCGGCAGGAGCCCTGCCGGTAATCATAGAAGACGGCTGCTTTCTTGGAGCTCTGTCGGGGCTTTTCGAGGGCGTGATCATGAAAACGCGCTCGGTTCTGGCTCCTGGGGGGGTACTTACCGCGTCAACAACGATCTTTGACCTGGTAAAAGGCCAGGAATTGCGGGGGCAGATACCAGAAGGCGCCGTGGTGGTGCCTGGCTCCCGGCCAGCCAGGGGCGAATGGGCTGTCATGCGTGGCCTCTCCCTGTACGCACCATGCATAGTGAAGTACCGGGATGCCAACACAGACGCGGCCACCATACTCGAGACGGCCTTGCGGTGAGGCAAGCCTCCCGTCTTGATGGCATTGCACTGTCCCCTATCCGCAAGATGAACCTGGGCGCTCCAGCAGATGCAGTATCCCTTGGTCTGGGAGAGCCAACCTGGCCCCTGCCAAAGGCAGCCACCAGAGCCCTGGGCAAATCCAGGCACGGTTGTTCGTATGGCCCGAACGCCGGTTTGCCGGAACTACGCCAAGAACTGGCCCGCTTCTACAGCTCCACAACCAACCAGGTGATGGTGACTGCCGGTAGCCAGGGAGCATTGTATGCCCTTTTCCAGGCCTGGGCGGGCCCGGGCAGCCAGGTGCTGGTACCCGACCCGGGTTTCCTGGCCTACCCCGTGCTTGCCCGTCTTGCCGGTGCCCAGCCGGTGCCCTACCCGCTCGGACCTGGCGGTTCACTGGACGCGGACAGCTTCATAGCCACCTTGGCCGGGGTACCGGAGGCCGCCATTGCGGTTATAAACCATCCGGGCAACCCCTGCGGAGGCGGCGCGAGCCTGGAAGTCCTCAGTCGGGTTGCCGAGGCCTGCCGGATGCAAGGGGTACTGCTGATAGCCGATGAAGTATACAGGGAACTATACCTAGGTGAGCGTCCTGTTGGACTGCGGGACGCATCAGACTACGGGATTACCCTGTCGTCTGCCAGCAAGGCCTGGGGCGCTCCCGGTCTGCGAGTGGGTTGGGCCATCGGTGATCCTGCCATCCTTGAACCAGC
>MIBM01000417.1:0-997 GCA_001830645.1 Spirochaetes bacterium RIFOXYC1_FULL_54_7 | reverse complement strand
CAGGCGTCGAAGCGGATCCACTGGACTTCTGCCTACGGGTCCGGGACCAGGGAAAGGTGATCGTCGTGCCCGGCATTGCCTTTGGCGAGGCAGGCAGGACCTATGCCAGGGTAAGCTACGCAGGCAGCCCCACCGACATTACCGAAGGCATACAACGACTCGCGCCTTTCTGGAGGAAATCATGAGACTCTTTGCCATGGACGGGAATGAAGCCCTTGAGACAGCCAGACGTTACGGTACTCCCTGCTTTGCATACCGCCTGGACGTTGCCGAAGCCCGGTACCGCCGTCTGCGGGCAGCCCTACCCGATCGCTGCCGCCTTGCCTATGCAGTAAAGGCCAATCCTGGAAGCCCCTTGCTGGCCTTGTTTGCCAGACTGGGTTCATGGTTCGACTGCGCTTCCGACGGCGAACTTGCACGGTCCCTGGCCGCCCTTGAAAGCAACAAGGTTAAAAGCAATAGCGCCTTGACTGGAGTCGCCCCTGACCCCCTGGCTGGCAAGAACGGATTGGATCATGGCAAGCGTGTACTGTTCGCCGGTCCCGGAAAGAACGATGATGACATCATGGCCGCCCTGGCAGCGGGTGCCAGGCTCCAGATTGACGGAGTGGATGACCTGGAGCGAATCACCGCCCTCCGTAATACGGCTCTGCATCCCCTCGATGTCAACCTGCGCATCCACCCCGCAGCGGGCATCAGCGAAGGTTCGCGCATCATTGGTGGTACCGGACCGTCGGCTTTCGGAGTGGACGAAGAAGAGCTGGGTGCCTTTCTGCAACAGGCCAAAAACTTTCCCACGGTCCGCATAGCCGGACTTCAGGTATTTGCAGCCAGCAATGAAAAAAACCACCTGGTCCTCCTGCAGAACCACCGGGCGACCCTGTCTATAGGCCGGAAAATGAAGGAAGAGTTCGAGCTGGAACTGGACCTCATAGACCTTGGCGGCGGCCTTGGCATCCCCTACTCGGAGGATGAGGCAGAACTGGATGTCGAGGCT
>MIBM01000416.1:549-4522 GCA_001830645.1 Spirochaetes bacterium RIFOXYC1_FULL_54_7 | reverse complement strand
CGATGACGCCGTTGTCCACACCCTGCATGTACAGCTGGTCAATGACACGCATCTCGTCCTCGTGCATGGCTGCAACGACGATGCCGCAGCGGGAGAAGGGAAAGTCCAGCTCGTGGCACAGACGGTCGAACATCATGGCACCCTGGATCTCCAGCCGGGCTTTGAGGTATTTCTTGCTGTGGTGGAAGCCCCCGTGCACGATGCCTGAATTGGCCTTGGAGGTGCCGAAGGACACATCGGCTTCCTTGTCCACCAGAACGACATCCAGCTCATAGGCAGACAGCCGCCTGGCGATATTGGCGCCGCATACACCGGCTCCGACTATGCATACGTCGTACCGGCCAGAAACCTTTTTCACCTATGATCCTCCCTTGTCCTGCCGCTGCCAGTTTTTCTGGCTATTCATACTCCAATAAAGCTGTTTGCCCGTCATGCCTGCGTTTTATCCATTATAAACCTGATTGATTACCAGACAATCAATAAAACTGCAATTTAAGGCTTTTATTACCGTAAAATGAATTCTATACTTTCAAATCACCGTGTTAATACATAGACATGCTGTCAGACAGGTCAGAGAGCTCATGGCCATACACCCCTTGGTACTGGTTGACGGCCCGCCGCGCTGCGGTAAATCCACCCTGGCCAGGCAGCTGGCCGCCTCATCCAGCGCCGGGGCCATCCTGGCCCGTGCAGGCAGCCCCGACGGCAGGCGCATCATGACCAAGCCCCTGGAGCTGTCAGCAGCCCGGCCGGTCATACTGGACGGCGCAACCATGGACGAGGCCCGGACCCTTGAGAAGATCCTGGCAGCCCAACCATCGGCTGAGCCATCTACCAGATCCCCAGCCAGGCCATCAACCAGACCTTTTACTGAAAACTCGGCCCAAGCGGTACGGCTGCCACGCTTTGTACTGGTTGGAGGTCCTTTCAGTAAGGAAACCCGATGGGCAGCCCCGGAAACCAGAATCACAAGCGGATGTTCCATAATCCCAAATTATCCCGTCCGGACCAGCACCATCACTGCCCGGTTGAGCCTTGGACCTCTGACCCTGGCCGAAGTCGGCAGAGGATCGGTACGGACCCACTGGCTTCGCGGCGGGTATCCCGAGGCCTATGCGGCTACCAGCGACAGTGCGGCCATGGAGAACCTGGAAAACCTCATTGCCGGGATATCCGGGGGCTTGCTTTCATCCTGGGGCCTGCCAGCCTCTCCGACACGCCTGACCACACTGCTGGCCGGCCTGGCCAAAGGCAGTAGAGGCCAGGTCAACGAGAACGAGTTGGCAAGGCTGCTCGGGGCCAGCCGGCCCACGGTCTGCCGATGGATGGAAAGGCTGGAGCTAGCCGGCATTCTGCGGAGGGTTCTACGCCTGCCCGGCCAGGCTGGCGCCCGCCGCACAGCCCAAACTCCGGCCTGGCATATCAGGGATTCCGGGTTGATCCATTGCCTGCTGGGTATGAGCGGCACCGCCGACCTGCGTTCATCGCCGCGCCTGGCGACGGCCAGTTGGCAGGCCTACGTACTTGAGCAGACCGCAGCGGTAATCGGCCCAGGGACAGAGCTGGGCAGCTACCTGAGCGCAGACGGAGCCTGCATCGAGCTTGTCCTGATGAAAGACGACAGAATCCTGGCTGCGACCACCAGGCTACACTTGCCTGGCTCGCCCGGGAAAGGGGCAAGCCTTGCCGCGCAGGCCACAGGAGCGACCGATCGCCGGGTTGTGGTGCTTGATGGAACCGCCAGATATATAGGTGGGGGCTTCAGGACAACTGGCTTGGCTGACTTCCTGGACGAAGTCTACAACACGTATGGATAACTCCAGGGCAGGGCCCGGCTGTGCCAGGCCGGGCCTTGGTTTCAATTTTCAAAACTATGTTTCATAATTCGGCATAATATGGCCCGGTTTGCGAAACGAATGACTCGCCAGAAGGTTTAAATGCTGATATAATTCTATGGATAATAACTTTGATGGAGGATTTCGTGACCAAGATAGATGCCGAACTGGTTGAATATAATCTTACCGAGATGGCCCGTGCCCTGGCGGCTACAGACGATCCACAGCTTATACACAACTTCATGTACAGCCTCTTCACCGAGGCCGAGGCAGACGAAATTGCCAAGCGCTGGGCTTTGGTAAAGCGTATTGCCGAAGGGGAAACCCAGCGGGCCATTGCCAGCGAGCTAGGCTTGTCGCTCTGCAAGATTACCCGGGGTTCCCGGGAACTCAAGAAGGAAGACTCCCCCTTCAAGAAGATGTTGGAGGTCGCCGGCTACGAGGTACAGGACAAACGCGAGCGCCGGCGAGCCATCAGAAAGGGCAAATAGCAGACCAGATGGTCAACTTACAGACACGCTCTGGATCAGTACGTCTTCCTTGGGCACATTCTGATGTTGCAGGTGGTTACCCGTGGTCACTGCGGCAATGGCGTCGATCACCTCCATGCCTTCGGTCACCTTGCCGAAAGCGCAGTAACCCCAGCCTGAAGCATCCTTGGACCGGTAATTCAGACCCTTGTTGTCCACCAGGTTGACAAAGAACTGGCAGGTGGCGCTGTGAGGATCCGAAGTTCGCGCCATGGCCATGGTGCCCCGGGCGTTGGGGATGCCGTTGTCCGCCTCGTTCTGGATGGGCTTGCCGGGTTCCTTCTGGCTCATCCCTGGTACAAAGCCCCCGCCCTGGACCATGAAGCCCGGAATAACCCGGTGGAAGATGGTGCTGTTATAGAAACCGGATTTTACATAGCCAAGGAAGTTGGCTGCCGTAAGAGGGCTCTTGTCCTCGAAGACCTCGATACTGAAGTTCCCCAAGGTAGTGCTGAATTGTGCTACTGGATTGGCCATTGGTAGCTCCTTGTGGTGCTGGATGGTGCGCTGGCTACGGGCTGACTCGACCGGAAGTCAGTCTGTTACCCGGCTTACCCGGCAACAGACTGACTTCCGGGTTCATCCGGCGACCGCCCGCTTGAGCGCCCCCCAGCCTAGCCCGGACAGGCGTTCCGGGACAAGGGTGTGGCGGAACGGGGCATCAGACTTCAACTAGAAGCAGTCTGTCCCTGTCGCGTTCCGGGGTGATGGAAGCGATCCCCCTGTCGAAACTGACCAGTCTTCCGCCGTTCACGATTGACAGGGCAAGGAGATACGCATCGGTGATCTGTCGATGCCCCGAGAGCGGCTTGAGCCTGGCCAGTGCCTCCCCTACGGGAACCGAATCGGGCCAGAACGAATGCTGATATCTGGAACGGTAGGTGTCGAGCATCTTCAGCGCTGCGGTACAACTGATTTGTTCGGTCACAATCAGCGGGTTCATGGACACCCGCACAAAGCCGGCCTCGGTGAGGGGGCAGGTGGCAAAGGGAGTATCCCTGTTTGCCATGAACCAGTTGACTGCCGGGGAATGGGCTGCATGGTTCGGCCAGGCAAGGGCTACCAGGAAATTCACATCCAGGAGGTAGGCTACTGGTGCAGTCACTCGTCATCTTCCATACGCTTGACATCTTCCAACCCGAAGACAGGAGCCTTCTCCGAGACAGAGAAAACCGGGAAAGCCTCTGCTTCTGAAAGTTCCTGCCCCCGGTCAAGGCCCCGCCGTGCCAGTTCGCTCAGGACACTGCCGATGGCCTTGTGCCTGATTGCCGCTACATGGCAAGCGATAGTGTAGACATCGTCATCTATGGTCAAGGTTGTGCGCATCACAACATCATAGCATCATATCATCATGATATCAACAAATAAGGGACCACCAAATCCATGCAGACCGGGCTCCGCGCAAGGCAGGGATCCCCGCCTTGCACCATCAGGCCAGGATCCTGACCTGGCTTGCACCGCCCGGCCCCCGCCGGGTAAGCTCCCTGCGGAGGATCCGGTATGGACAGGGCTTTCTGGATACGACTGGTAATTTCATTCATCATTGCCGGCACCTGGATCAGCCTTGCCTCCCTGCTTGCCGAAAGGCTCGGATCCTTTTTCGGCGGC
>MIBM01000416.1:0-431 GCA_001830645.1 Spirochaetes bacterium RIFOXYC1_FULL_54_7 | reverse complement strand
GCGATTGCGTATTGGACAGTCATGCTATAATTTACTGATTGATTTTCTGAGTGGAGGAAATGATGCATAAGGTCCTATCAATAGTCCTCGGCGGAGGCAAAGGTTCGAGGCTTTTCCCCTTGACGAAAGACAGGGCGAAACCGGCAGTACCCTTTGGCGGCCGTTACCGTATCGTCGACATTCCTATCTCCAACTGCATAAACTCTGGTTTTAAACAAATTTATATTCTGACCCAATTCAACTCAGCCTCTTTGCACCTGCATATTGCTCGCACCTACGTGTTTGACACCTTTTCTGACGGCTTCGCCGAAGTGCTGGCCGCGGAGCAGACCTTGACCCATTCCGGTTGGTACGAGGGCACCGCGGATGCCGTAAGAAAGAACCTCGTACATTTTCGGCCCCAGAATCCTACTCACTACCTAATCGTTTCA
>MIBM01000415.1:6828-8319 GCA_001830645.1 Spirochaetes bacterium RIFOXYC1_FULL_54_7 | reverse complement strand
GATACTGACCGCGGCCAAGATGGATCTAGCCTGGCTTCGCAACCACCCGCCAAAACCCAGGCACTTCGGCGACCGGATCGGCGAAGCCCTGGGCATGGTTGATGCGGCCATTGATTCGGTGAAGAGCATTTCAACGAGGCTCAGACCAAAAGCCCTGGATACCCTGTCGCTTTCAGAAGCGCTGTCATGGCAACTGGAGGATTTCCGTCGTCGTTCGACTATCGACTGCCAAGCGGCCATTGATCCGGCCCCCGAAGGCATTACAGAGAGCGCGGCAACAACCATGTTCCGCGTCTTCCAGGAAATACTGACCAATATCGGCAGGCATTCGGGTGCAAAACTGGTCAAAGTCGTCTTTGCCAGCACCGAAGGCATGATGGCTCTGGACGTTTGCGATGACGGCAGGGGACTGCCGGATTGGGCTCTTGATTCGCCGGAATCCCTCGGCATCCTCGGGATGCGGGAACGTGTACGCCATGAAGGCGGCATGTTCACCATGGAGTCTCCGCCGGAAGGCTCCAGGACCGGGACCAGGATACGCGTACGCATACCTCTGGAAAGAATTGATGCCAGAACCGGAAGGAAGGCTGAAAATGCTTAAAGTACTCATCGTCGATGACCATCCACTGATCCGCAAGGGTCTGAGGCAGATACTTGTTGAATCCGTACACATCGGTCTGGTTGAGGAGGCGTCTGATGGTTTCCAGGCTCTTGAAGCCGCCAGGAAGGACCGTTTCGATGTCATAGTCCTGGATATTTCATTGCCGGGCAAGGATGGCATGGAGGTGCTCCGGGAACTGAAGGAACTGGCGCCTGACACACCTGTGTTGATGCTGAGCATACAGCCCGAAGAGCAGTATGCCCTCAGGGCCTTCAGACTCGGTGCTTCGGGTTGCCTGAACAAGTCAGGGGCACCGGACGAACTGATCGAGGCAATTCGGGTTGTTGCATCCGGGGGCACCTACGTAAGTCCAGCAGCCAGCGGCGTTTTGGTCAGCGGCATCAAGCGCGGTGACGGCCAGGCACCCCATCTACTGCTCTCGGAGCGGGAACACCAGGTCATGCTGCTCCTGGCCAATGGCAGGACTGTCGGCGAGGTGGCTTCCGGCCTGAACTTGTCTGTCAAGACGGTCAGTACCTACCGCGCCAGGATCCTTGAAAAAATGAGCCTCGCCAACAATGCCCAGCTTACCCAGTATGCCTACCGCCATAAATTGATCACTTAGCCTGCTGTAGGACAAAATCTGACAGCCTCCTTCCCAAGCATCTTACAAAAAGATCGTAAGCCGTCCGACATCGCGTTTCCAATACCCATCCTATGCTCGGAACCAGATAAAGACGTGGGAAGCGGAGGCACAGGTGGACGAGTTCCGCATTCGTACCAGGATACTGGATCCTCTGGGGCCTCTGGACCGTGAAGCCTTGGCTGGCTTCCTGGCTCCCCTTGGGCTGGAATTCGAAGCGGATATCGTAGTATCGGCGATAGTCGAG
>MIBM01000415.1:4144-6734 GCA_001830645.1 Spirochaetes bacterium RIFOXYC1_FULL_54_7 | reverse complement strand
CCCGCGCGGTATCCGCCATCATGGCCGAAACCCAGGCCAGAGGCAGCAAACGGCTGTTTGTATACACGAAACCTGGCAACAAGGCCATCTTCGAGAACCTGGGCTTTACAACTCTGGCAGAGGTCGCAGCAGAATGCCGGGTAGAAAGCGGACACAGGGAAGGAGTCACCCTTCTTGAAAATGACGCACACGCCTTCGACGACTGGGCTGCCGAGATACGCAGCACCCTGCCAGGAGGCAAGGCAGAAGGCGCCATAGTGGTCAATTGCAATCCTTTCACCCTCGGCCACCGCTATTTGATAGAGAGGGCGGCTGGTGCCCTGGCTTCCCCAATAACCAGTACCAGCAGCGTTGCCGCTGGTACTGCTGCCGGCAGCCTTGCCAGTGGCACCTTGTTGGTTCTTGTGGTTGCGGGTGACAGATCCAGTTTTCCAGCGGTAGTGCGCGAGGCGTTGGTACGGGCAGGTACCGCCGACCTTGGCAATGTGGTGGTGGCTTCAGGGGGCTCCTATTGTGTCTCCGGAGCCACCTTCCCTGCCTACTACCTCAAGCACAAGTGCGAGGCCGCCGAACTGCAGGCAGCCCTGGATGCCACCCTGTTTGCATCCAGGATAGCGCCTGCCTTGGGAATCCATCGCCGGTTTGTGGGCACCGAACCGTATTGCGAGGTGACCTCGGCATACAACCAGGCCATGGCGACAATTCTGCCTGGCTACGGTGTGGAACTGGTCACCATCCCACGCATGGAGCGGAAGGGTGAAGCCATCAGCGCATCGAGGGTGAGGGCAGCCCTGCATGATGGAAACCTTGATCTGGCCACCACTTTTGTACCCCCGACAACAGCAGCCTGGCTGCGTTCTTCCGAAGCCTTACCCATCCTGGAACGTATCAGATCCGGCTCCGGCCGGCATTGATTGGAGGACTAATGATCCTGGTACATGAAGCAACGGCTGGTACCTCCGAATCCGGAGATGCACGGATAACCATCATTCCCAAACCTGGAGAGGGTCTGAGCCTGGAACTCCGCGGTCCTTCGGTTACCCGCTTTGGTGATGACATCAGAACCATCGTACTGGAAACCCTTTCGGCTCTCGGCGTCTCCGATGCAAAAGTCTCCATAGACGAGAAAGGCGCCCTTGACGCAACCATCCAGGCAAGGCTTGCCGCCGCTTGCGGCAGGGCCGCGGACACAGCCGGAACACCCTGGGAGGCCCTGAAATGAAGCTCAGACGTTCCATGCTGTACGTCCCTGGCAATGCTCCTGCCATGCTGCGGGATGCCCATATCTACGGCCCGGATTCGGTGATGTTCGATCTGGAGGACGCGGTTTCGCCCCGGGAGAAGGATAGTGCCAGGCACCTGGTTTTCAGGGCCATCAGGCATTTTGACTATGAAGGCGTGGAACGCGTTGTCCGCGTCAATGGGCTGGACACCCCACATGGGCATGAGGATGTGGCCGCAGTGGTAGCTGCCGGAGTGGATGCGATCCGTCTGCCAAAAACCGATTGCGCCCAGGACATCATCGATATGGCAAGGGTTGTAGAGGCAGCGGAGCTTCGCTTCAGACGCAAGCCCGGTTCCACTGCCCTGATAGCCGCAATAGAAACCGCCCGGGGCATACTCAACGCCCGGGAGATAGCCACCTCCAGCCCGAGGCTGGTAGCCATAGCCATCGGTGCCGAGGATTTTGTCACGGATATGCATACCACCCGCAGTCCCGAAGGAGTGGAACTGCTGGCAGCCCGCAGTCTCCTCGTAATGGCAGCCAGGGCAGCGGGCATCATGGCCATCGACACAGTCTTTACCGGCGTGGATGACGAGGAAGGTTTCCTCCGCGAAGTACGGCTGGCAAAGCAGCTTGGCTTTGACGGCAAGAGCCTCATCCATCCATCCCAGATAGCCTTGACCCACTTAGTCTATACCCCATCAGCTCAGGAAACAGCCAAGGCGCGCAGGGTCATCCAAGCCGCAGCCGAGGCGGAGGCCAGGGGATCGGGCGTGGTTTCCCTTGACGGCAGGATGATCGACAAACCAATCGTGGAACGGGCCCGGCGGGTGCTTGCCCTGGCAGGAGAGGTGGAAGCATGAATACCAACGCGATAGGCAGGGATATCCCGGAATCTGTGCCCGGTTATGGAACCCTCCACGCTTTCAGTGCGGCTTCCTCAACCATGGCTGGCAAGCTGGATGAGCTGGCCAGAAAGCCGGACGCCAAGCTGTATGCCAGCCTGGATGCTGCCCTTGATGCCGTGGGAGCAGCAAGCGGCATGACCATCTCCTTCCACCACCACTTCAGGGAAGGAGACCTGGTGGTCAACATGGTGATCGAGGCCCTGGCCAGGCGAGGGATACGTGATCTGGTCCTTGCTTCCAGTTCCCTGACCTACGTGCATGCCGAGCTCATAGACCGGATAAAGGACGGCACCATCCGGAACATCCGCACCAGCGGTCTGCGGGGTAAGCTGGCGGATGCGGTCAGCGCGGGTCTGATGGACGAACCGGTGCTGATCCATTCCCACGGTGGCCGGGCCAGGGCCATGGACTGTGGTGAGATTGTCGTGGATATTGCCTTCATAGCCGTGCCTTCCTG
>MIBM01000415.1:3859-4094 GCA_001830645.1 Spirochaetes bacterium RIFOXYC1_FULL_54_7 | reverse complement strand
CCCTTGGCTACGCCATGGTGGACGCTCGGAATGCCCGGAAGGTAGTAGTGCTCACCGAAGAGCTTGTACCGTACCCCTTGATGCCGGCTTCCATACGCCAGGACTATGTGGATGCGATCGTCAAGGTCAATTCGGTCGGCGACCCGGAAGGCATAGGCAGGGGAGCAACCCGGATGACCCGGGATCCCCGGGAACTGTTGATTGCCATGAATGCGGCCAGGGCAATCAGTGCAGC
>MIBM01000415.1:3556-3850 GCA_001830645.1 Spirochaetes bacterium RIFOXYC1_FULL_54_7 | reverse complement strand
GAAACTCTGCACGTCAAGCAAGGTTCCTACAAGGCCTTCCTAAAGGCATCCTTTGCATTGGGAGGCATAACCAGCCAGCTGGTCCGGCTGCTTGAGGAAGGCCTTGTAGGCACCTTGCTTGACGTGCAGAGTTTCGATGCCGATGCGGCCCGCTCCCTGGCCGCAAATTCAGGACATTTCGAGATCGATGCCTCGTACTACGCGAATTCCTGTCTGGCAGGTTGCGCCGTGGATGCTCTGGATATCGTTGTGCTGTCGGCCATGGAAGTGGATCTTGACCTGAATGTCAACGTG
>MIBM01000415.1:3342-3488 GCA_001830645.1 Spirochaetes bacterium RIFOXYC1_FULL_54_7 | reverse complement strand
CCTTACCGTTGTGGTTGCCCCCCTGCTCCGGGGCCGCTTGCCAACCCTGATGGATTCGGTAACCACCATCATCACCCCGGGCAGCAGTGTGGACCTCCTGGTGACAGACCGCGGCATTGCAGTAAACCCCCGGAGGCCGGAATTGC
>MIBM01000415.1:3089-3277 GCA_001830645.1 Spirochaetes bacterium RIFOXYC1_FULL_54_7 | reverse complement strand
TCATCGATACGATCCGCCAGCCAAGGAAGCTGAAGACATGAAGACCCCGGGCCAATCCATAACGACCAGGCTGGCGAGGCCAGACCAGCCTGCAATGGATAGCAACGACGGTCTTTTCCCTTCACTGGTGTTGCACGAACGTGAACGCTGGGCAGCGCAGACCCGGGAAGCACTGGCAACCGGATCAC
>MIBM01000415.1:0-3081 GCA_001830645.1 Spirochaetes bacterium RIFOXYC1_FULL_54_7 | reverse complement strand
GTGCGTCTTTCGGCCCGCATGCCCGCAGTCCTTCGCACCCGTGGGCAGGCTGATATCCCGATCGGATGTGGAGCGGATGCCTTCGAGACTGGGTGCCACCGCCAGGGTCTGAACCTCATACTCCTCGGCCACGGCCAGGGAGTTCTGGGACCGTGGCGGATATGGTCATCCGAAGGGGATCCCTTCATTCTGAAGCAATTGGCTCTGCTGATCGAGGATGGGAGCAGGCAAGGCCAGCTGCTTGACCTGGATGTCTACAGCCAGGACGGACCGGTCAGCCGCTCTCTGCTTGGACTGCCTCCACGTACTTGCGTTGTATGCGGTCAGCCTGCAGCTGTATGCGCAGGCAGAGCTATCCACGCCACATCAATCGTGGAAGCCGCTTTCCTGGATCTTCTGGCATACGATGCCATGACCTTGTCGAACACAGTTCCACGACCTTCTCGAATCCGGACCCAGGGCTCTCTACAGAGCAGTTCCGGTTTACACCAGGATCTCCGGACGGATACGCCGTTGGCGCACAACCGCCCTTGAACATACGAGAGATCTATACCAAAGGAGGAGATACGCCATGAACCGTATCACCCGAACTCTCACTGCGATCGCCCTGATCGCCTTTGCAGCGACCCCCGCCTTCGCGCAGGCCAGGGGTTATCCCTCCCGGACCATCGAATGCTATGCACCCAGTGGTGCCGGTGGTGGTTGGGATCTGACCATCCGTACCGTCTCCAAAACACTGACAGACACCAAACTTGTCAATGTGGCAATGCCGGTAGAAAACAAGGCCGGTGGCGGCGGCGCGGTCTTCCTCACCGCCCTCCAGTCAATGAAGAAGAAGGACAATGTCCTGACCGTCTACAGCCCACCCCTCATCCTGATCAACCTCAATGGCACGACTCCCTTCTCGTACAAGAACACCACACCCCTGGCCCGCCTTATCACTGACTTCGGCGCCTTTGCGGTGCGCAAGGAATCCAAGTACACCTCGATTGCCCAGGTCATGGCCGACATCAAGGCAAATCCATCCAGCGTGAAGATCGGTGGCAACTCCGCAGCTGGTTCCATGGACCATATCCAGTTCCTGATCGTTGCCAAGGCGGCCGGCGTCACCGGCCTGAGGCAGGTGCAGTATATCAGCTTCCAGGACAATGCCGGCGCGGCTCAGTTGCTCGGCGGTCATATCGACCTGCTGACCACAGGCCTGGGCGATGTCCGGGGCCTCGTGGAATCCGGAGATCTCAGGATTCTTGCAACCACCGCGCCTTCCAGGCCTGAAACCGGCATCGGCAAGAACATACCCACCGCCAAGGAGCAGGGCATCGATGCGGAATTCCTGAACTGGCGCGGCATTTTCGGACCACCTGAAATGCCGGACTACGCGGTCACCTTCTGGCGCGATGCCCTGGCCAAGATGGTCAAGACCCCCGAGTGGATCAAGGCCAGCGATGCCAATGGCTGGGTCCAGAACTACGCCGATGCTCCGGAATTCGTACGCTTCCTCGAAGCCCAGACCACAGCCTCCAGGGATATCCTGGTGGAACTGGGAATGATCAAATAAACAGTCCGGTATCGCGACTGGCCTTCGCCTTTGGCGCGGCCGTCGCGGTCCATAGCAATGCGGAGGAAATCATGACCTGGAATTTCTTGACCGGTCTGTTCGCCATCATAATTGGCGTAGTGTACGGCTGGCAGGCGTGGCGACTGCCGCGCGCCATGTTCGGAGACCCTACCGGGCACATCGTCTATCCCGTAATCCTGGGTATCGCCATGGCCGTCCTGGGACTGGGACTCATGGTTAAGGAAATCATTGTAAAGGGTCCCCGGAACCCCAAGGACTCGCCCAAATTCGGCAAGCTGACCAGACATGGTCGGGAAATCGCCATGGCCATCGGGGCCAGCCTTGTATACGCCCTCGCCTTCGAGCCAATCGGCTATGTTTTTTCCACAATGCTCTACCTTGGCGCTGTTTTATTCATCGTTAATGGTAAGGCCAGGGTTTTACGCAGCGTACTTGTGGCCGTTTTATTCAGCGTGGGCGTATACGTCCTCTTCTCGGTGCTCCTCGGCATACAATTACCGCGGATGCCCATCCTGGACATTTAGGAAGGAGGACGATATGAATGAAATCTTCGGTCAATTAATGATGGGCTTCGGGGTTGCCCTCACTCCGATAAACATCATGTGGACAACCCTCGGCGGGGTACTGGGCACCATCATAGGAATGCTCCCCGGCCTTGGCCCGGCTACCGGTGTAGCGGTATTATTGCCGCTCACCTTCAAGATGGGTCCCGTCGGCGCGATGATTACCATGGCCGGTGTCTATTATGGCGCCATGTTCGGCGGCTCCAGGGCATCGATACTGCTCAATACCCCTGGGGACGGCGCTGCCATTGCGTCGTGCTTTGACGGTTACCCAATGACCCAGAAAGGCCGTGCCGAGGCCGCACTAGCCATTTCGGCGGTAGCATCCTTCATCGGCGGCATGTTTGCCAATGTTGCCATGGTGTTCATAGCCGTTCCCATGGCAAGATTTTCCCTGAAATTCGGCCCTGCCGAATATATGCTGCTGATGCTATTTGCACTGGCAGCCACCGCCGCCATGTCAAAGGAGAAAATACTGCAGGGCTTCATCGGCATGGTCTTCGGCTTGATGATAGCCACCGTAGGAATGGACGGTCTTACAGGAGTGAACCGTTTTACCTTCGGCATTCTGGAATTGATGAGCGGCGTCGACTTCCTGATCATCATCATAGGCATCTACGCCCTTGGCGAGGTCTTCAAGAGCTTCAAGAATGTACATGATCCCGACTTCAAGATGCAGACCAAGTTCGGCAAGATACGCTTTACCAGGGAAGACTGGCGGCGTTCCTGGCCGGCCATACTCAGGGCCACCCCGCTGGGCTTCTTCATCGGCGCTTTGCCGGGCGCAGGTGGCACCATGGCTGCCCTGATGGCCTACAACAACGAGAAGAGCTTTTCCAAGCATCCCGAGGAGTTCGGTCATGGAGCCATCGAAGGCCTGGCAGCCCCCGAGGCAGCCAACAACGCCTCCAGTGTCGGGGCCCTCATCCCGATGATGAC
>MIBM01000414.1:4211-4607 GCA_001830645.1 Spirochaetes bacterium RIFOXYC1_FULL_54_7 | reverse complement strand
GTTTTCAGGGTGTCATCAAGCGCTGGGGGTTCGCTGGAGGTCGCAATACACACGGCTCCAAGTTCCACCGCGAGCCTGGTTCTACTGGTATGAGCACATACCCGCACAAAACCTTCAAGAACAAGAAGATGCCTGGTCGTATGGGACGTGAGCGGGTAACCGTCATGAACCTGAAGCTGGTCAAGATTGACGTGGAAAACGGTTTCATGCTGATTCGCGGTGCCGTTCCCGGTCAGCGCAACTGCGTCGTTGTCGTGCGTTCGGCCGTCAAGAAAGCTAAGTGAGGATAGACTGATATGGAAAGCAAAGTCTTTTCCGTACAAGGCAAAGAGCTGCGGTCGATCGAGTTGTCCGATGATGTGTTTGGCCTTCCGGTCAACGAAGACGTCATCTGGT
>MIBM01000414.1:3937-4079 GCA_001830645.1 Spirochaetes bacterium RIFOXYC1_FULL_54_7 | reverse complement strand
AGAGCCCTATCTATGTGGGCGGTGGAGTCGTGTTTGGTCCCCATCCCAGGGATTATTCATTTTCCATGCCCAAGAAAGCCAAGCGCCTGGCCATGAAGAGCATCCTGAGCCTCAAGGCCCAGAATGAGTCCATGAAGGTGGT
>MIBM01000414.1:0-3917 GCA_001830645.1 Spirochaetes bacterium RIFOXYC1_FULL_54_7 | reverse complement strand
GTGGCAAGACCAAGGATTTTTACGAGTTGCTCAAGGGTCTTCTCCCCAGGGAAAAGAACGAGCGCACGGTTGTCATCCTCAAGGATGATGATGCCATGGTGAAGCGCGCCGGACGGAATATCCCCTGGTTGCATTTCCTCTCGTATAACCGGCTGCGTGCCCATGACCTGTTCTATGGCCGCACGGTTATCGTGATGGAATCCGCGGTGAGGAATCTCAATGATTTCTACGCGGACAAGTAAGGAAGGCTGACATGCAGTACGACAGCATACTGATAGAGCCGGTTCTCAGCGAGAAGACCAATGTCCTCCGCGAGAAAGGCAAGTACGTTTTCCGTGTGGATCCAAGGGCAACCAAGATCCAGGTCAAGGAAGCTGTACGCCGGCTTTTCGAGGTGCACCCGGTTTCGTGTGCCATTATCAACGTCAAGGGCAAGCCCAAGAGGCTCCGTTCGCGCGCCGGCTATACGTCGGCCTGGAAGAAGGCCGTGGTGAGCCTCGCAAAAGGCGAGACCATCAAGGTTTTCGAAGGCGCGTAAGGTAAGGGGAATACTATGGCTATAAAGACATTCAGGCCGATAACCCCCGGACTCAGGCACCGGGTGCAGGTGGTGAACGAAGCGCTCACCATCGGCAACGAGCCGCAGAAAGCTCTTACCAAGGGCAAGAAGCAGATGGCGGGACGAGCCAGCAATGGCCGGATCTCCGTAAGGCGTCAGGGTGGTGGACATAAGCGCAAGTATCGTATGATCGACTGGAAGCGCGACAAGTTTGGCATACCCGCCGTCGTTGCTACCATTGAATACGATCCGAACCGCTCAGCCAACATCGCCTTGCTGAATTATGTCGATGGCGAAAAGCGCTACATTGTAGCGCCCAAGGGCCTGACGGTAGGACAGAAGGTCATGAGCGGACCTGATGCTTCCCCGGAAATAGGCAACGCCCTCCCTCTGGAAAACATCCCTGTGGGCTTCACGGTCCACAATGTCGAGCTTACCCTCGGCAAGGGTGCCCAGATGGCCCGTTCAGCTGGTGCCGGCGCACTTATCGTGGGTTCTGACGGTGACTATGTTACCATCAAACTGCCATCCAACGAGCTTCGGCTGGTCTTCAAGAAGTGCATTGCCACCATTGGTGGTGTAGGCAACGAAGACCACATGAACGAGCGTTTTGGCAAGGCCGGTCGCGTCCGCTGGCTGGGCAAGCGACCCAGGGTACGTGGTGTCGCCATGAACCCGGTAGACCACCCGCATGGTGGTGGTGAGGGTCGAGGCAAGGGTTACAAGCAGCCGGTTACGCCATGGGGCCAGCCGTGCAAAGGATACAAGACGCGCGATTCTCACAAGCCGTCGAGCCGCTTCATCGTGAAGCGCCGTAAGTAAAGGATAGGAGCGAAACCGTGTCCAGGTCAGTCAAGAAGGGCCCGTTCATAGAGAAGAGCCTCTACAAGAAGGTCATCGAGGCGTCCAAGGCTGGCGACAAGAAGGTTCTGAAAACCTTCTCACGTTGCTCCACGATCATCCCGGAGATGGTTGGCCTTACGCTGTCGGTGTATAACGGGAAGAGCTGGGTGCCGGTCTATGTGACCGAGAACCTCGTGGGCCACAAGCTCGGCGAGTTCTCTCCCACCCGCGTGTTCCGCGGTCATGCCGGCTCCGACAAGAAGGCCGGAAGGAAATAGGTGGCTATAATGGCAAATACATCCGGTTATCCGGCTTACGCCAAGTTCCTGATGGCCTCTCCCTCCAAGGTAAGGCCTGTGGCGGATCTCGTCCGCCGCAAGCCCTACAACGAGGCTGTCGCAATTCTCGAGAACCTTCCCCACAAAGGGGCAGGGCTCATCCGTAAGGTGGTCATGTCTGCCGCTGCGAATGCCCTCAACCAGAATCGCAAGCTCGCGGAAGACATGCTCTACGTGAAGGAATTGCGGGTCGATGATGGTCCGCGCATGCGTCGCGTCTGGTTCCGCGCCCGGGGGCGCGCCGACATGCTCGTGAAGCAGATGTGCCACATCAGTGTGGTCGTCGACGAAATCGGTAGGGCGGAGGCATAAAGTGGGTCAGAAAGTAAATCCGATAGGGTTGCGCCTTGGCATCAACAAAGACTGGAAATCCCGCTGGTACGTCGATCCCCGCGAGTACGCGAAGACGCTCCACGAGGATCTGGCACTGCGAAAGCGCATGTACCAGCTTCCTGAAGCCAAGAACGCGGACATTTCAGAGATCGAGATCATCAGGCATCCCCAGAAGGTGACTATTGTCATCCATACGGCCAAGCCCGGCGTTCTCATAGGCCAGAAAGGCGCCAACATAGAGCGCATCGGCCTGGAGTTGCAGAAATATGCTTCCAAGAAGATCAACATAAAGATCAAGGAAGTAAAAAAGGTAGAAACCAATTCCCAAATCGTGGCTCAAGGTGTATGCCGACAGCTCGAGGGTCGCGGTTCCTTCCGTAGAACCATGAAGATGGCCGTCGGCAATGCCATGAAGGGCGGAGCTCAGGGCTGCAAGGTCCGTATGTCCGGTCGTCTTGGTGGCGCTGACATGAGCCGCACCGAGGAGTACAAGGAAGGCCGCGTGCCTCTTCATACCCTCAGGGCCGATATCGACTATGGTTTCTATGAAGCCAACACGACCTATGGCAAGATCGGCGTCAAGGTCTGGATCTGCAAAAGCGACAACGCAATGATGGGCGACAAGAAGGAAGACGCCGGACTCATGCCCGGTCGTCCCCGCCGCGATGGCGAAAGGTCAGACCGTGGAGCCCCCAGGGGTCCCAGGACCGGCGGCGATCGCGGTCCCCGGGGTCCCCGGGACGCTGGCGCTCGAGAGGCAAGGAGCTAAACCATGCTTTCACCTAAACGAGTCAAGTACCGCAAGGTCCAGCGCGGCAGGACAAGGGGCGAGGCGCATTCCGGCAACTCGATTGCCTTCGGTGAGTTTGGCCTCATGTGCCAGGAGCCGATGTGGATTACCAACCGGCAGCTTGAAGCTGCCCGTGTCGCCCTCAACCGGTCAATCAAGCGCGGCGGCAAGGTGTGGATCCGGATTTTCCCGGATAAGCCGTATTGCAAGAAGCCGCTCGAAGTCCGTATGGGCAAGGGCAAAGGCGGTCCGGAATACTGGGTCGCGGTCGTGAGGCCGGGAACCGTCATGTTCGAGCTTGCGGGTGTGCCCCGTGAAGCTGCGGCCGAGGCTATGCGCCTAGCCGGCAGCAAGCTGCCGATCAAGACGAAGTTCGTCGTCCGCGCCGACATGGAGATGGAGTGAGCGCATGAAGAACTCGTTCAAGGAGCTTAAGCTCGAAGAGCTCGTGGCAAAGAGGGAAGAGCTCAGGAAGAAGTACTTCGACCTGCGCTTCCAGATGGTTATTGGTCACGTGGAGAACCCGTTGCAGAAACGGACTATCCGCAGGCAGATCGCCAGGCTCAACACGTTGATTTGCCAGCGAGAGCGTGTCGCTCACGACGGCGCTGGCGCCAAGGCCTAACGGAGGGCTTGATCATGGAAGCTACAGTCAGGAAACAGAAGCAGGTCCTGCAAGGCGTGGTAGTCAGCGATAAGATGGAAAAGACCATCGTCGTGGAGATTGTCATGCGTAAGCTACACCCGCTCTACAAGAAATACTTAACCAGAAGCAAGAAGGTTAAGGCTCACGACGAGACGAATGAAGCCAAGATTGGCGACACCGTGCGCGTCGTCGAATGCAGGCCGCTGTCGCGCGACAAGCGCTGGCGCCTGGCCGAAATCGTCGAGCGTTCGAAGTAATCGTCGGAGAGGACCGGTATGATACAGGTTGAAACCAGGCTTAACGTTGCTGATAACTCCGGCGCCAAGACGGTGCAATGCATCAAGGTGCTCGGTGGTTCAAAGCGTCGTTACGCTTACGTCGGTGATATTATCGTAGTGGCCGTCAAGG
>MIBM01000413.1:7470-8246 GCA_001830645.1 Spirochaetes bacterium RIFOXYC1_FULL_54_7 | reverse complement strand
CCAGGTAACCGTACCCGTATACTGCGCGGCTTCTGTTATCGTCGTTACCGGGATCGCGCCAAATACCGGCGCCATTACTCCGGGGATAGCGGCCAAGGTGACCGTTGTGTCTGTTGAAGGAGTAACTGGAGTGGGGCATCCCAGCAATACAATGGCAGTGAGTGCTACTAGTATCGGGAATAGCAATTTCTTTCTCATCTTTATACTCCTGATGGGCGGCACGAATTAACTGGTCGATATATAGACAGCACTATCCATGCCAATTAGGTTTGAATCGGTACATTGTCTTTTGGGGTAAGGAAATAGGGTAATACTTCCGGTTGTTTATTTTTCATTGGTCCTGCAACCTTTTCCTGCAGGTGCCACAGTGTTTCCAGAGATATGCAAACAACTCCATGTATTATCAAGAATTGTGGAGACAGGACGGGAGGCCTCAAGAAAAATTTCAGTTTCAAGGAAGACGAAAGTTGCACCCGGTGGTGATTTCCGGTTTGTGTAGACGGTAAAGTCGGGGTATACTTCAGGAAATTATGTCTACAGGTTAGGTGTGGAATGGACAAAATGAAAATTGAAACGACCCATGGCCCGGTCAGCGTCATCGACGGGGGCGGCAGCGGGCCTTCGGTGTTGATGATCCATGGCAATTCGTTGAATGCGGCCTTATTCTACCCTCTCCTGTCCTCCCGGCTTGCCGGAAACTACCGGCTCGTCGCCTTTGACCTGCCCGGCCATGGTGACTCTCCGAGGGCGGTGAACCCCGGGAAGGACTACGGTCT
>MIBM01000413.1:5981-7461 GCA_001830645.1 Spirochaetes bacterium RIFOXYC1_FULL_54_7 | reverse complement strand
TGCATCGATGGTGCGCGAGCTTGTACGTGTACTCGGCCTCGGTATGCCGGTACTCTTCGGGCATAGCCTGGGAGGCCATATCGCCATGCAGGCTCTGGCCGGCGGATTGGAGTGTCGGGGCTTGTTCATCGTCGGCACTCCGCCGCTGGGTTCGCCGCCTGATTACGCGGCGGCTTTCAACCTTGCGGCAACCGGAGACTGGATGTTCAGGGCGGAATTGCCGGCGGAGGAAATCAAGAAAACCGCAGCTGCGTGCATGCCGCCAGGTGTACCGGTGCCTGTGGAACTTGCCCTCGCGATCGCGTCGACGGATCCCCGGGCGCGATTGGAACTCGGTATTGCGATGGGGAGGGACATCCTCCATGACGAAGCCGCCTTCCTCGCATCCTGGCCCAGATCCGTCGCCATCACGATCGGAGAACACGATACATTCATCAAGCGGTCGTATCTCGAGGGACTGACCGTTCCTTCGCTCTGGGGCGGTTCGATCCGGACAATTGCAGGCGCAGGCCATTGTCCCCAACTGGATGCCCCGGAACAGCTGACGGCCATGCTCGGGGAGTACCTGGACGGCCTGGAGGCCTAATGGCCGCAAGGTGACATGAACGACGAGGCCGGGTTCTACGAGCTGCGTCCCCTCTGCAAAGCAGGGAACGAAGCCCTGTTCCGGGCACAGCGCCAGGTGCGCGGCAAGACCGAATCAGCAATCTTGCGCGTCTATGAAAATGCCGAACTTGCGTCGAGGGAATTGGAACTCATTGGCTCATTCACGCCTGTCGGTGTTCTCGGACCGCCCAAACGACCTGCCAAGGCACAATCCGGGCACCTTTTACTGCCCGACATCGCAGGTATCCCCCTGTCTTCCGAATTAAACAGGGATCCCATCGGCGAATCGGAGGCTCGTAGGTTTTTACGATCCATGGCGATCATCCTCGGCAACCTGCACAATGCGGGGCTCCTGCATCTCGCTATCGCGCCTCCGAATATCTTATGCACAGACTCCGGCTATGTGTTGACGGGTCTCGGACATGGACGCCGCTTGGGGGAAAGCGATCCGGACTTCCTTCCCAGCGCGTATCCCCAGGAATATTTCACGTACCTGCCACCTGAGCTGCGCGGCGGCGCGACAGGCAAAATAGGTCCTTGGAGCGATTATTTCTCCCTCGGAGCCGTGGCTTACCGGCTATTGTGCGGCTTGCCGGCGATTTCCGGACAGCAGGGGGGATCGGCCTCTCCGGCTATCGCCTATGATCCGCCGCCACCGCTCCATTTGATATGCTCCGATATTTCCCGGAACTTATCCGACCTGGTGCTCCGGCTCCTGGCTTGCGCTCCTGGCGACCGTCCCGCCGCAGCGGGGGCCATACTCAGGTACCTGGAAGCGAAGCCAAGGCAATGGCTATCACGGGAGGGGAGACGGACCATACAAGAGGCCCGCAGTGCTGTGGGAAGAAGAATGGAACAGGGACTGATACATGGC
>MIBM01000413.1:3679-5959 GCA_001830645.1 Spirochaetes bacterium RIFOXYC1_FULL_54_7 | reverse complement strand
GGAGCTCGGAGCTGTTCATCATTGCGGGACCATCGGGAATGGGAAAGACATCCCTAGTCAAAGATACAATCGGAGAGATCAAATCCGCCTGTGCCACGATCATGCTGTATGGCAAGTTCGAGATGGATTCCACGGTGCCATATCTTCCGTATGCGCAAGCCGTCAGCTCCCTGGCAGGAATAACGCTTGGATTGCAAGAGGAAGCGGCTACCGGACTCCGGACGGCAGCGCGAGAATCTTTTACGGGACTCCAAGACAAAGTCCTGGAAATCTTTCCGGAACTTTCGGCCTTATTGAGCGACTCGGTGGATCTGACGTACTCGATCGTAGGCGGTAACGATGGAGTCCACGGAGAGTCACTGGCGGGGCCAAAGGAACGGAAGAATCTGATGCAGAGCCTGATGGTGACCCTCATGGAGGTCACCGCCCGAATACGCCGTCCGACGATACTCTTCATCGACGATCTGCAATGGTCGGACACGCCAAGTCTCGAGCTTCTCCTCATGATCGCACACGCGCGGATTCCCGGACTCATGCTTCTGTGCGCGTACCGGAACGACGAGGTCTCCGATGGGCATCCCGGAGAGCGATCCATCCAGCAACTGCGGGAGATGGCTGGCTCCGCCGGCTGCCTCGATCTCCGACCGCTGACGGCTCGGAATTTATGTAGCCTCGCGGAGTACCGGTATCCAGGCCTATCAAGTCTGGAGGCTGCTGAACTCGGACGCCGACTCTATGGACGGACCGGGGGCAACCCTTACTTCAGCGTGCAGGTGTTGGGTGCAATAGAACGTTTGCGTCAACTTCATTTTGACTTTCTGGCGGAATGCTGGCGTTTCGATATCCCCGCGGAACCCGATCATACCCCAGGATCCGAAAATGTAATCCAATTCCTTGCAGCCCGGATGAGCACCCTTCCATCCAGGCAGCGGGATATCATGGCGGCTTCCGCCTGCCTGGGTCGAGACGTAGATTCGGTACTTCTCTCGGATGCCCTCGAAATCCCAGTGGAAATAGTGTGTACGGATCTGGAGAGATTGGCTAACCTTGGTATGTTTGCCGTATCTACATCCCCGGAGTATCGTTGTTTTTCCCACGACAACGTACGACACGCTGCCCACCTGTTGCTTTGTAGCTCGAAACAAGCGGCCTTGCACCTCCGGTTCGGGCGCCTGCTACGACGCCGGGCAGCTATCCGGTTATCGGAAGAGCTGTACGAGGCGGCCGAACAGGGGAACGCCGGTTTACCGGCCGTCACCGAAGCGGACGAGGCGTTCGAGATAGCCCAGACGGACTTGGCCGCCGGGAAGAGAGCGAAGGCGGCCGGTTCCTTTTCGACTGCATACGGATATCTGAAGGCAGGATTGAAAGCCCTGCCTCCTTCCGCCTGGAAGGAGCAGTTCGATTTGACTCTGGCTATGCACCACGAAACCGCCGAGCTCGCCTGCCTCGAAGGAGACTGCGGCACGATGGATGCGATCATCGCCGCCGCAGTCGTACACTGCCGGGGAATCGAAGATGAGCTTCCTTTCCTGGAAACCCGCATCAACTCTTTAATGGCTTCCTTCCGAATGCCGGAGATCGTAGAACTCTATGTCAGTACCTTGGAGCGTCTAGGCCTGAGTCTGAGAAGAGGATGGGGACGCTGGGGCGTTCTGCTCAAACCTCTATGGCTCCGCATCCTGCTCCACTTTTCGCCGTTAGGGAACATATCCCGTCAGCCGATAAAGGACCGACGGATGCTCGATATCCTCAGCTTCATGTCTACCGGTTTCAGCGCGGTGTATCTGGTAAATCGAAGAGTTTACGAACTGGTATGCGCAATTATGTTGCGATTATCTCTGCGTTTCGGAGAGTCTCCATACACGCCTTTCGCGTTGGTCGGATATGCTTCAACAATAACAAAACAGCCCGGTAGGATAGCAGAAGCCCTCCGACTGACTGATTACGCACTTGAAATGCTGGAACAGAGAAACCTCGCCAGCCTGAATGCTATAATAACCTTCACTGCGCACCTATTCGTGAAACCATGGGCAGCGGGGTTTCTGGAGTCCTTGGAACCCTTATTATCGAGCTATATAGAGGGCAAGCGGCATGGGGATTTCGACAACTCAAGTCTTTGTATCACAATATATTGTTCGTATAAAGTCATGTATGGCAAAGACCTCGGCGAAGCGGAACGAGAGGCTGGAGAGTTCGAGGCGCAACTAATCGAGCTGAAGCAGAATCGCGCCATCGCGGCGATCAGGAGGCACAGGCAACTGGCTCTCAATCTTTTGG
>MIBM01000413.1:0-3667 GCA_001830645.1 Spirochaetes bacterium RIFOXYC1_FULL_54_7 | reverse complement strand
ATCGATTTTTCTGGCCCGAGTTTCGACGAGAGAGTTATGGAGCCCGTCTTGATAGCGGCAAACGATACCAGCGGTCTTGCCTCCTACAGATGTTATATGTTGTTCTTGGCCTATCTTTTCGGAGATTATGATCGAGCGCTGGAACTCGCAAGAGCGATCGAGCCTCGAATCGGAGCGATAGACAACCAAGCGGCGATAGTCGGAATCTACCTTCTTTTCCTGCCCCTGACCGTCGCGACTGTACTTCCGGGTATTCCGATCGGAGAAAGGTCACGGCTCTTGCGGGAAGCCCAACCGTCCAGGAAGCGACTTTCCCGACTGGCGGTTATATCTCCCCGGGTTTACGGACCCTGGAGGGATTTAACGGAAGCTGAATTTTTCCGTGTAGCGGGTAAGCCCGCAAAGGCGGAACGATTGTTTTTTCGTGCTATAAGCGGAGCAGACGAATTAGGATACCTACGGGATCGGGCCTTGGGGAGGGAACTCCTGGCTGCTTTTTACCGTCGATCCGAACGGAATGTTCTCGCGCGGCTTCATCTACGGGACGCTTATGAGCTCTACCGAGACTGGGGAGCCATCGCGAAAACACGAATGATGGAGGAACTGGATCCATGGTTGCTTGAGACGGGGACTCCCCCCAAAAAAGAACCCGACGCAATCATACCGCCAACACTTTCAAAAGTCGAAGGCTTCGCTCAATTTCCGGAGGCCATCATGCAGATGCGTAAGGAGGAAAGTCCCTCGGGAATCGCCATGCTTGCAATTGAGTCCGTTCTGCGCATCACTGGATCGGATTTCGGAGCGATCGCCTTCTTTAAAGGCCATGGAAAAGCGATCGTATTTCGTGCTCAAACCGCCGACAGCAGGATAGAGACATTTCCAGCGGAGCTTAAAGAGATTCCGGAACGTTTCGCCGCATATGTGACCCATACCGGAAAGATCATCGTAATGGACAACTGCGCCATTAATGGAGTCGGTACGAAAAGCGCCGTCCTTTGTGCACCGATCATGCATGGTAACTCATGCATAGGTATCATCTATGCGACCCGTGGCACCGTCTCTGGATCATTTAGCATTGAGCATACACAAATTGTGGAAATGCTGTCCTTGCAGGCTGCTGCATCTTACATGAATATGCTTCAGCGAAGTATCCAGGAAGCACAGCACGAGCTTCAGAATCAGGTGCAGCAGGCGGAAAGTTTGGCTGCTTTAGGCCGACGAACCGCTATGGTAGCACATGAGTTGAACAATCCGAATCATCTGATCGGGCTCGGGACGGCGCGCATTGCGGCTGTATTGGATGCGCTGCTGGCGGAGCAAGAGGATGCAGGCTTGACACCAGATTCCCGGAAGCGGGTAGCCATAGAAGCGGCCTTACGTGACATTAAAGAAGCATCCGGGCGTGTCGACTTGCTGATACGGGATATCCAGAGTTCCTCGATAGGATCGGCGAACTTCATACCTGTCAACCTCAATAATATCATCCTCAATTGCCTACCGGGTCTTTCCGATTCCCCGAAGCGGGGTGAAACGGAACTCCGGACCGACCTGATGCCTTCCTCTCCACCGATCCTCGGTGACCGTGGGAAGCTACAGCAATTACTTATCAATCTGGTCGAAAACGCTTTTCAATCGATCATGGCTCCGAACAAGGTCGTACTCATCAGCACCCATGAAGAACAGGATAGTCTTATACTTGAAGTTTACGATGAAGGTGAGGGTATAGCGGCGGAGTTACTCCCGAAGGTCACGGAACCATTCTTCACAACCCGAAAGGACAGGGGCGGCAGCGGGTTGGGCCTTGCTATCGTCAAGGAAATCATTGGCCAGCTTAGAGGAACACTTTGCATCGAAAGCGAATTCGGCAAAGGGACTCGCGTTACTATCCGCTTTCCCGTTTGCCAACAGGGTTGATGCAACTAGAAGAAGCTGCTGGATGGGCATACTGATGAAATATGGAACGATCATAGCTGACTCGTCTCCGACTGGAATAAGAGGTAGGTTGCTTGACCGTACCGTTTCATAGACAAATAGAAAGGGGCTACCCTGATTGGCAGCCCCTTGCGTATCAGTTTTGCATAAGTAGTAACGTGAGGTTTGAACCTTCCGTTACTACACTCCAGCTCAGGGCTTACTTTCCAAACTCCGGATATCTTCCTCCCTGTTCCCAGGTGCCTTCCCTATACTCGCCCTTGAGGGAGGGGATGGTCAGGATGGTGTCAGGCTTGACCAGGTTGGGGTTCTTGGGATCCGGCAACTTGCTCTTGTTGGCCTCGTACAGAACCGTCCACTGGAAGGGATCGTTGTATATGGCCGGCATTGCAGCTATTCGCCAGAAGCAGTCGGTGTCCTTTGGCAACTCCCTTACCACGAAGATGGAGGGAAGGGGAATGGTGTCCTTCAAACCTGCGAGCCTGTTCAGTACATCGTTGGCGCTGATCCGGGCATAGTCGTAGTCTTCCATGGCAAAAGCGGCCTTGGCAGTTTCCAGGAGGGCTGCTGAGGCAGCATATTCAGCTGGGTAGCGTTTCTCCGCTGCAATGCCTTTTGCCCAGCTGAAGCGCTCTTCAGCTGCGGCTATGGCGCTTTCAGCTTCCTTTTTCAAGCTTGCGATGCGCGGTCGCGGATCTTCAACACTGGCCAAGGCTGTAACAGCATCGTCGGCCCTGTTCCTGGCAGTGCCGTAGTTTTCTGACAGGAAGGCGTTGTTGGCTTCATCCATGAAAGACTTGGCCGTAGCTAACTCGGTGGGATACCATCTTTCGCCGCCAACATCGATGGCCCAGGCCAACCGCGTTTCGGCCGCCTTTATGGAGCGCTCGGCATCGCGTTTGGCCAGCATGGTCGACACGTATCTATCGAATAACTCGGCATACTCCTGGGATTGGATAGAGTACTGAACGGCTGCATCGTAATTGCCTTCTTCAAAGGCGGCCTCTGCCATGGCCTTCAGTTGCACGCTTCTCTGGTAATATTCGTTGTTTGCAAGGCTCTGGGCAGGAAGGGCAGCCGCAAGCATGGCGGCACAGACGAGTGCTATGATGGTTGTTTTCATGGTTTACTCCCCCGCCAGTATCGCGTCACCCTGTTCCAGGATGGCTGAACTTTCGGCTGCCTTCTCGGCGGCCTCTCGCATGGCGGCCTCGGCTGCTACCTTCTTGGTTGCAGCTATTTCATATACCACCATGAACCGGCCTTCAGCCTCATCGAACAGGGGCGCAGAATCCTCGTGACGGCCTGCTGCCTGGGCTACGGCAGCGGCATCCCAGACGGCTTTTGCTTCGGCATAAAGATTCTTGACCGCTACCTGGGCCTTGATGGATTCTGACTGGTTCTTGAACACCTCGGCCTTGGCACGCCTGGAACCAGCACTCATCTCCCAACCCTTGGCTAGAGCCAGGTTGAAGCGCAACAAGGCTTCTTCGGCGGCATCCTGGGCTACTGATGGATCGTTGACCACCTCGCTGTTTATGGTTGACAGCTTGGTACTTGCTATCTGGTAGTTGCCTGGATCAAGGGCGGCAAACTGCAGGCTGTCTATCCTTGCCTTGACAGCGGCGGCCCTGCTTCCCTTTTCTGCGGCATCAAAGGCTGTGGTCGCCTTCATATATTCCCTGATGGCGGCCCGGTAATCTTCTTCTGCAACGAACTGCCTGGCATCGGACAT
>MIBM01000412.1:4712-6624 GCA_001830645.1 Spirochaetes bacterium RIFOXYC1_FULL_54_7 | reverse complement strand
CTCGGACATTGCCGCGCTCGCTGGTCTGCCGCATCGGATAACAGATGCGGTCAGGCGAATTGTTATGGTCTATTTCAGCATACCCGCGGGCACAGGCCCGACGCTGCACCACATCGAGCGCGGCATCCGGAGCCTCTGAACCAAACCGCAGAATGTCACCGGCCGAGCTGATGCGGCGGATTACATTGTGGTCAAGATGCAGTTTGAGCAGGCAGGCCGACGAGCAATGCATCTTGTGCATCGTGTTGATAATGCGTCCGGACTCAGCCATTCTGTCCTACCGGCATGCGCCCAGCATGATGCCCAGCACCGCCATGCACATCAAGACCGCAGTCCGAAGACGCGGGTGATTTCCTGTTCAGCCTCGACCTCCCAGTCTTCGTCAGTCAAAGCTACACCGTCGAACCAGCGTGGATCAACCTGCCGGTGACCCATACTTGCCAGGCGCGCCGAGGACCAGCCAAGGCTATCCACCAGGAAGATGCCAGCATTGGCCAGAGGCGTATACGCCGCCCTGAAATGTGCAGTGGATTTGATTGCGATGATACGATTGCCGGAGAGCGGTACACCCTGGCAGATAAAGCCTTCGGTATCGTAGAGCTGGATCCGTTCGCTGCCTACCAGGATGTAGCCATTGCTGACTTCCAGAACGGTCGCCAGACCGCCATCCAGCAACTCACCGGTCATCATCGGGCCGCCATTCCGGTAGACCAAGGGACCAGTCCGTCTGACCAGTGCGTCGATTTCAAGTCCCGGACCATTGCCGTGTCTACCACCCAGGTGCGTCTTGAGACGCCCACCCGTACCAACCTCCGCCGCTGCCAGGCACAACTGAGGGTCGATAAAAAGGCCTGCCGAGAATGCTGCCGGACCGCCCAGTAGCTCGCGCAACACAGTTACATCGTCACCAGTACCTCCTGCTCCCGGATTGTCACCTGTATCGGCCAGGACCACGGTACCATGCCGCACGGCGACCAGGACATCCGGCAGCACTTGGCTAATTTCCGGAATGGCAGCGGTCAAGGCCCGGCGATGCCGCATCACCAGACGGGAGACTTCCCGGAATGCAGCCACCGCAAGATCTGCATTGTCACCTGTAACAAGGACACCTGAACCCACCCATGGCACATCGATGTACGGGAAACCGGCCAGGAAAGCCAGATCGGCAAGGTGGTAGCGCTCCTGGATCGCACCTAGCGCCTGGCGGATTTCCTGCATGGGTCCGGACACAAATGTAGACTGCATGGCCGGTGCTGTAACCAATGGCAGCCGGAAACTCCAAGTGCGCAGCCGGCCACCACTGGCACGCTCGAGTGTCAACCGCGTGGCAGTAAGACCGCGTTCGCGTGTATCGACATGCGGATATTCACGGCCACCAACGATCAAGTCGGCCACAGCGGCGACACCGGGTGACACATTGGCATGGAAATCGACAGTGCTGACCAGTGTGACACGCTCTCCGATCACACTGCGTACCTCGCGCAGTAGTTCACCTTCCGGATCATGCACACCATCCACTGCCATGGCACCGTGCAACAGAAAAATGATGGCATCCACCGGACCAGTACCAAACAGTGTTGTTAGAGATTCAAGGATAGCCTTCCTGATGACATCGTAAGCCATGGCATCTACAATCCCGCCAGGATGGGATGCGGCGCAGGTACCTATCCTGGTCTCCGCACCGGAGGCAGCAAGACCACCAAGAATTCCGCCCAACCAGGTCTTCGTACCCATGAAGCGCTCCTCGACGGCAACTCCATCGATGAAGTAACGCTTCCTGAAATCATCCAGGCCAGTGCGGATGGGTGTGAAGACATTGGCTTCATGGAAACACTGAAATACAAGCACCTTCATGTCTGTGTGCCCTAGATTGGATACTCCAGAACCGCACTGGAACCAGCGGGTTCATGCC
>MIBM01000412.1:0-4653 GCA_001830645.1 Spirochaetes bacterium RIFOXYC1_FULL_54_7 | reverse complement strand
CACCCATCGGTACTTTGCGGCCAATCCACGCCGTGGAATCCCGCAGGGAAGGGTTTCCGGTAGCGCTTTCTGCCCAGTGCAGGATGTGGATGGGATAATCCACAAACCATTCCGGATTGCCATTGATACCGCAGGTATGCAGCATCATCAGGCCGGGCTTGAGCGCTTCCAGAACTACCAGATCATAGGGTTTGACGAATTCATCCCATTCATCCCTGGTAAAGTACCCCGTTCTGGCCATGCCCAGCGCGGCATAAAAGATCCCGTCGACACCGGTCTCCAGTACAGCGGCCGCATAGCTGGCCAGAGTCGTGGCAATAGCCCGCAAGGCAGCATGGACACCTTCGCGATCCTCGGCAAGCATCTTGATCAAGGCACTCCCTTCACGCGGAGCTTCACGATAACGGCCCAGACTACGCAGTCCACAAAGATTGGCCAGCACGCCGATTGGTGTGAAGATGGTCTGGAAGATCGGCAAGTCCTTGGGGGTCCGGGACTTGATCAACCTCAGGGACTCAAGTTGTTCACCAAAAGGTCCTGCAGTGCCCGGAAGCTCCTGGAGGGTGTGCAAGTCCTGCGAATCATGTATGCGATGTTTGACGCGGGTCGGCAGCACATCATTGTAGCGGGAGTAATCATACTCGTTCCCCCAGGCCTCATGGTAATATACAGCCCGTGGATTGACCTTCATATAATCCCAGTCATATTTATCCTGGAATTCGAGCATGGCCCGCGCCAGGCTGGTTGCGTTGTCTTCTTGTCCAGGAAAGTGCCGCCATGCCGAAACCGGAGGGCGGTCAGCGGGTTCGCCGTTGGCAATAGCCCACATCCGTTCACGTCTTGACCAATTCCGCATCATATTCTCCATTTCCAAGTCAGATTGACGCATCACTTGACAATCGATGGTAACCAAAGAGTCAAGGCTGGGATGTATGTCACAAGCAGCAGGCATATCAGCAGCATTACATAGAAAGGTTTGAAAGCCTTGACTACCTGATTTAGTTTCAAATCGGTAATGGAACTCATCACGAACAGACCGACACCGACCGGTGGAGTCGTGTAGCCAATTAGGGCGTTGAAGGTGGTGATAACCCCGAAGTGGATCCGGTCCACCCCCAGGGTATCTATGATGGGCAACAATAGCGGGATCATGATCAACTTGATGGTGTTTCCATCAAGAAAACAGCCGAGGACCAGTAGCAGGGCATTGATGACTAAGAGCAGGATATACTTGTTCTGGGTCAGACCCAACAAGGCTGTGGAAGCAGCCTGGGGAAGTTGCTCGATGGTGGCAACCCAGCCGATCGAAAGCCCCATACCGATCATGTACATGATCACTGCGGTGGCAATGATGGTTGCCTTGATGGCTTTGACGAGATTCTGTAGCGTCAATTCCTTGTAGATCAGTCCGACAATAAAGGAGTAGACCACAGCTATGATTCCGGTTTCAGTGGCTGTCACAATTCCGGACAGGATTCCGTAGAGCAGGATGGCTGGAGCCAGAAGCGCGAAGAAACCTTCCCTGAAAGTCCGCAAGACTTCCCTGGGGTCAAATTTTTCTGGTTCCGGAATGGTGATCTTGCCACTCCTGGCTATGATGTAGTTTCCGATCATCAGAACCAGACCAATCGAGATCCCGGGAATGATTCCGGCGATGAAAAGCTTGCCAACCGAAACCTGGGCAAGCATGGCATAGATGATGAATGATACACTCGGCGGAATGATCGGACCAATGACCGACGATGCCAGGGTTATGGCTACCGAAAAAGGCTTGTCGTAGCCCTTTTTGGTCATAGCCTCAATCTCGATCAAGCCCAGACCAGCGGCATCGGCGGAGGCCGTCCCCGAGATGCCAGCGAATATCATGCTGCTCAGCACATTGACCTGGGCCAGGCCTCCGCGCATAAAGCCGATGATCGCATGTGCAAAATTGAAGATCCGTTTGGTGATGCCCGCTGAATTCATGATGTTGCCAGCGAGCACAAAGTACGGAATCGCTATCAAAGAGATGTTGCCTGCGCCGTTTTGAATCATCAGGGGTAAGGTTTCAAGTTTGAAGCCCCCCAGGATCAATCCCAGCAGGGCTGACATACCCATGGCAAAACTGATAGTGATTCCAATGGCTATCAGCAAGAGCAATGAAACGACGAGTAACAGTCCGGTCTCCATTATGTGGCCTCCCTGTTCCGTCTACCCCGAAGCAGCTTGAGCACAATCTCATTCACATAGATGGCTAGAATGGTCGCACTATTGAGGACTACAGCAGAGGTATAGAATAATAATGGAATGCGTACGGTAGCAGTTGTACTGTTGGATTGCCGCAACAGCAGCTTGTACGAGAAGATGGTCAGGGTCAAGGCAAAGCCGATGATCAGCAGATCACCAAGTATTTCAAAAGCGGCCTTCGGACGGGGTGGCAATCTGTCGATCAGCATGGTTATTACGATGTCCTTTTTGTCATATACGATTTTTGCTACACCTGGGAAGATCATCCAAAGCATCAGTAGCAGACTCACATCCTGTATCCAGAACAGTGACCTACCCAGAAAAAAGCGTAAACCTATCTCAAAGGCGTTGACTGTGATAACCGACCCGAGTGCTACCATCGCGATTCCCATCTGCGCATCGGTGATTATCTTCAAGATTCGGTTGACCATTCCCTCATCCTTACATGGCATAATGCCTGGCCTGGTAATCAAAAATACATGTCCCCAGGACTGCTGCAGAAGCGGTTGCCTCCGCAGAATCCCGGGCGTTACAGCTATTTCAGTGCTGCGTCCACAATACCTTTCACGATCTTTCCGTCCGCTTCAAGTTTGTAATAAAAATCCTTGAGGACTGCCCGGAAAGGTTCGGTATCGATTTCGATGAATTCCGCCTTGTGTTCGGTCTTCATCTTCTGGATATTCACGTCAATGCTTTCCTTTTCGATCGAAGCCAGATAGTCGCCGGCTGCATTGGCGCCCTCCCTGAGGATCCGTCGGTACTCTGGGCTCAGTGACTCGAATTTTTGCTTGTTGATCGCCCAGATCACGTCGGAAGTATACTCGTTGATGATGGTCACATAGGGGGCCACCTCCGTGAATTTCATGTCATAGAGCTGGACCATTGGACTCACCGCTGCATTTACGGTCTTCTGCATCAACGCCATGTAGGTCTCACCCCAGGGAATCACTACCGGATTGGCGCCAAGCGTCTGCCAAGTTCTCATGTATATCTCATTCTCGTATGTCCGGAAGCGCAATCCCTGCACATCAGCCATGGAACGGATAGGCTTGTTGGAGACCAGAACGCGGTATGGACCACGCATCATATTGCGGGCATCATTCAGCAATACAAGTCCGTTCTTTTCCAGGGCATCCTTCTGCATCTGGCCGATCTCGCCTTGCATCATGGTCGAGAAATAGCTGTTGTCTTTGAAAAGGAAGGGTACAGTTGCAACATTGAAGATGTTGTCAAAGCGTGCAAACAGCGATGCTCCGGTTGTCACGATATCTTGGGACCCCAATACCGTACTGTCGATCTCGGTCTTGCTGTCCCCGAGTTGTTCGGCTGGATACACTTTGACTACAATCCTGCCAGCGCTCTTTTCCTGTACCTGGTCGGCAAAATACTGGTAGGCTTTACCTTCCGGACTGGCTGGTGTCATCATGTGCCCCAGCTTGATTTCAATCGTTGCAGCTGTGTCCTGCTGCGTACCAGCAGCATGTGTTGATGCAACCACTGCCAGGATCAGCACACCCATTGCATGCCATTTCCTCATCTCACGTCCTCCATTCGTAGCTTCTCTCCCGATTCGATTTCCGGAATCCATAGGGATGACATCCCCAGTGGTCCCGGACCCCTTGCTAGGCGGTCGACCCACCTCAGGTGATGATGTTACCAAGCTGGATGATGCATTCCGGTTGCCGTAGGGCGGTTATATCATTCAGCGGATCGCCCCGTACCACTAGCACATTGGCCTGCTTGCCTGGTTCCAGGCTACCAACCCGACCTTCGATGCCCAATACTCGGGCGGCATTGATGGTGGCACAGCGTACAACCTCGCTGGCGCTGTACCCGTTGGCTATCAACAACTCCAGTTCTTCGACCAGCTCGCCTGAACTGTCTGTTCCAGCCGCCACAACTATCTCGGAATACTTGCGGACCTTGGCCATGGCTTCGCGGTGGACATCCACCAAGCGTCTGGCCTTTTCCACCATCCATTCCGGACGGCCCATCGCAAGGCCGTGCTCGGCCAATGGTACATAACCGGAGAGCGTGGGTACAAAATACGTACCTGTCACAGCCATCATGTCCAGAAGTTGTTCATCCAGGTAATGACCATGTTCCAGTGTATCCACTCCTGCCAACAGGCTGTTTTCGATGCCTGGCCGTCCAATTGCATGCGATGCCACGCGCTTTCCAGCCCTGTGTGCTTCAGCGGTAACAGCCTTGAGCTCGGCCAAGGTCAGTTCAGCCAACCTGGGATCACCTTCCAGGGTTCCGGCACCGCCTGTGGAATGGACCTTGATAAAGTCAGCACCATGCATCAGTTCGGTGCGGACAGCCCTGACTGCTTCTTCGGGCGAGTTGACCTGCCAACTATAGTAATAACAATGGCCACCGGTAATCGAAATCGGCAGGCCACAGGCCAACACCTCCGGACCGGCT
>MIBM01000411.1:3845-8320 GCA_001830645.1 Spirochaetes bacterium RIFOXYC1_FULL_54_7 | reverse complement strand
GCTGAACCACTTCGATTGACACGCAGGTACCGCCATGGTATCTTTTTTCACGCTTTGCGTCGGACAGGCGAACACCGGTTCTACCAAAAACCGTTTCCGGCTCATCATATCAACGCATCCAGGAAGGATCCGATGGCATCCAACAACGACAAAAACACCAAGCAGGATAGTGGCACAACAGCCAAGCGCCACAGTAATCCCTTCGTCTACTTCGGGACTGTCGCAATCCTCGTGATAACGATCATCGCGTTCGTTCTCGTACCGTCTCTAGGCGGAGGGGCTGGAGATTCCAAGGGCCTCAATTTCGGCAGTTGGGACAACAAGCCCATAGCCTTTGCGCAAGGCAGCTATTTTGCCACCCAGGTGCAGGCCACCAAGGACCAGCTTGAGCAGCAGGGGTATCGTGATACGGGAGACCAGTTCTTTGCCTTCCAGGTGTGGCGCCAGGCTTTTGAAAATACTGCAACCCACTTCGGCCTCCTGGATTATGCAACGAGCAATGGAATTTCTGCCAGCGACGAATTCCTTGACAAGCAGATGGCCCGCTATCCAGCCTTCATCGAAGATGGAGTGTTTTCCCGCCGCAAGTTCAGTGAGGCATCCAACGCCTTCAAATTGTCTGTCCGCCAGGAAATAAAGGAAACCACGCTGAAACAGCGCTACGTCGGGGACGTCGTTTCCGTCGAGACAAGTTCGGCAGAGAAATCCTTCATCAAGGCCATGGCCCAGTATGAACGTTCTCTTGAGTTTGCCGCCTTTCCTTTTGAAGCCTACCCAGACTCCGAACGGCTTGCCTTCGCCACGAAGAACCAGGACAAGTTCAGAAGGATAAAACTATCCAAGGTTACCCTGACCTCCACTGCCAAGGAGGCAGAAGAAGTCCTGGCCAGGATCCGTTCCGGGGCCTTGTCATTCGAGGAAGCCGCTCGCAACCACTCCAAGGATGCCTTTGCATCCAAGGGCGGTGACATGGGTTGGCAATATACCTGGGAAATCAGAAGCGACCTGAAGGATCCTGCCTTGGCAGATGAGCTCCTTGCGCTTCCTGCTGCCGAAGTATCAAAAGTATACGAGACTGTCGCTGGATCCTGGGCTTTTTACAGGATAGATGAAGCGGCCGTGGCTGCAGAACCCGCATCTGTTGACCTGCTCAGAACCGTTACCGATTATATGAATCGTTTCGAGCGGGGCAGCATCGAAGACTGGAACCTAGCCCAGGCTAAGGATTTCGCTGCCGGAGCGACAGCGGATTTTGCTGCCGCAGCCAGTGCCCGCAATCTCACCGTAAAAGAAACCAATGCCTTTCCGCTCAACTACGGAGGTGCCTTCAACCTTGGGTACTTTGCCCTGCTTGAATCCCTTGACACCCAAAGCAACCCTGAGTTATCCGGCGCAAATACCAATGAAACCTTTCTGAAGGCGATATTCTCGCTCGAAGCCGGCCAGGTATCCGAACCAGTCATCCTGGACAACGCAGTGATCGTAGCCAGGGTACTTGAGATACGGTCAGCCGACGAGAGTACACTGGGACTGATCGAAGCCTACTATCCGAGTATCGTACAAGATGGACTAGGCAAGGAACTTACTAGTTCCATACTGCAAAGCCCCAAGCTTAAGGATGACTTCTTTACAGCCTTCTCGCAGGCTTTCTCCTCCGGCGACTGATCAAAGCCATGATTGAACCAAGCCCCCTGCTCGTTGAAACGGGAGGGGGTTTTTCTTTGCGCCATGGCGCTAGATGGCTGTATTCCCGCTACCAACCGCGTCTGGCACCTGAAAAAGCCGCACTCGATATTTCTGCCGATCCGGACACTCTGTATGTTGTCGTAAGCCCTTGCCTCTGCTATGGCCTTTCCACACTGTTTGCCAGGCTGCCTTCATCAAGCGCCTTACTTGGTGTGGAACTGGAAGCATCCTTGTTGCAGATTGCCAAAGATGCATTTTCCGATCTGAATCTTGAACCAGCCCGTTCCAGAATGGTTGACAATACCCTTCCAGAGAAAATTCTTGGCGAGGCAGCCAGCATCGGAAAATTCAGACGGGTAAAGGAAGTCCGGCTATCAGGCGGGAAAGACCTGCACCCCACAGCCTACGATGCCCTGATCGAAGCCATAACCGTAAACAACCGCCTGGCCTGGAGGAACCGCATGACCCTCGTACGGCTTGGCAGGTTATGGGTAAAAAACGTCATCGCGAACCTGGCTAACCTGCCCTGGGAGCAGGTTGTTCCACCGGTGCCGACATATAAACCGGTAATGTTATGCGGTGCAGGGCCATCCCTTGACAAGGTTCTTCCCTGGTTGAAGAAACATGCCACACAGTTGACTATCATCGCCGTTGACACAGCGGCAGGGGCCCTGGCCCAGGCTGGCATCCTTCCTGACAGGGTTGTCTGTCTGGAAGCACAGGCCCACAATCTGCCTGATTTTACGCCGCTGGCAGGATTGGAATTAACTCTGGTGGCCGATATTTCAGCTCACCCTGCCAGCTTCAGGATAGTCAGAGGACCAAAAAACCTGGTTTCAAGCCAATGGATGAACAGCGGTTTCCTCGACCGCCTCTCAAATGCAGGTTTACCCATCCAGCCCGTTCCACCGCTTGGTTCCGTGGGAGTATTGGCGGCCAGGTTGGCCGTTCAACAAGGACAGATTCTGTTTGTGGCCGGTCTTGATTTCTCGTTCTTCAGGGGCATTACACATTGTACAGGCAGTCCATCCGATCTTGCCGAACGCCGTCTGGAGACAAGGCTGTACAAACAGAACAGGAACTGGGCCTTGTCATACGGCCATGGCGTAGTATCCCAGACTGGGGGAAGCCTGGGGAATGCCATACTGTCGATGTATGCCGCCTGTGCCGGTGTGGAATTACAGGATGCGGACGTCTTCGATTTGCGTGGTGGTTTCGGACTGCCATTGCCAGCTAAACCCATCAGCCTCGAGCAGGCTGGAGAACTGCTGGCAACCATACCTGTCACAGGCTATGGGAGCCTGCAGGCTGCGGCACAAGGTGAATCAAAGGGCGTCATGAAGAGAACCGCAGCAAAGGCTTTTCTGGAAAACGAGTTGCACTTGGCCCAGTACCTGTCACGCAGCTTGCATACCGGCGACAAAGGGCTTACCGCTGACATCATCAGGGAATTCGACTACATGTACGCCCATTTCCCGGATCCAGATCGGGTGGAAGCCATGGAACTAGACGCACTGAAGAGGCTTGCCCTGGAGGCTGCATACTGGCAGAGAAGACTGCAGATGGCCCTGAGCACTTTGCAGTCCTGATTCAGCGCACGACTCATTTTTCTGGATACAGGCTTGACTTATCATCCTCGCCGGTCGTCATCCTCGTTTTCACGCAGAACAGCCATGAAGGATTCCTGGGTCAGCTCGACGTCGCCAACCATCTTCATGCGCTTCTTGCCTTCCTTCTGCTTCTCAAGCAGCTTCCGCTTCCGGGAGATGTCGCCACCATAGCACTTGGCCAGGACATCCTTGCGCAGGGGGTTTACGGTTTCCCTGGCAATAATGGTTCCGCCTATGGCGCCCTGGATGGCAATCTTGAACTGCTGGCGGCTCATGGAATCCTTCAGGCGCTCGCAGACCTTCCGGGCCCGTTCCGGGGCATTCGGCCTGTACACAAGCTGGGCCAGAGCATCCACTGGCTTGGTATTTATCAGGATGTCCAGCTTTGCCAGTTCGGTCGGCCGGTAGTCGATGATCTCGTAGTCGAAGCTGGCGTAACCACGACTTGTGCTCTTGAGTTTGTCATAGAAGTCAAACAAGACATCTGCCAGGGGCATCTCGAAGGTCAGCTCGACACGTTTTTCATCAAGGTGGGTGAAGCCGGTCTGGCTGCCGCGCTTGTTGACACACAGGGTAATGAGATTGCCGATGTATGCCAGAGGTGTGATTATTTGAGCCTTGATATATGGTTCTTCAGCGGTTTCTATCCGTGATGGGTCTGGATAGTCAGCAGGATTGTCTATGATGATCACTTCTCCGCCGTGGCTGAGAGTAAGGCGATACCGTACGCTCGGAGCAGTCATGATGATGGCCTGGTCATACTCCCGCTCCAGACGTTCCTGTACGACTTCCAGGTGGAGCATTCCCAGGAATCCGCAGCGGAAGCCGAAACCGAGGGCAGCCGAACTGTCCTTTTCGTAGATCAACGATGCGTCGTTGAGCTTGAGCTTTTCCATGGCCACTTTGAGTTCGTAGTAGTCGGCACTGTCCATAGGATAGATGGAACTGTACACAACGGGTTTCACTTCGCGGAAGCCTGGCAAGGGCGCTGGAGCGGGCCTTGCCGCACCGGTGACTGTATCACCAACCCGGACATCGGAAACGGTCTTTATGCCGGCGATGAAGTAGCCGACATCTCCGGCTGACAGCTCATCTGTCTTTACCAGGCCAAGCTTGAAGAAGCCAGTCTCTTCGACCTCATACTCCGAATCATTGTTCATGAGCCTGATCCGGAGGCCT
>MIBM01000411.1:1017-3810 GCA_001830645.1 Spirochaetes bacterium RIFOXYC1_FULL_54_7 | reverse complement strand
AAAGGGCTACGTCACCATCAAGGCCAAGGTCATGGGAAATCTGGTGCCTTGCGGCTTCGATATCTGCGGCAGGCATGTCTATCTTGTTGATCACTGGCAGGATCTCGAGATCGTGTTCCAGTGCCATATACATATTGGACAGTGTCTGGGCTTCGACACCCTGGGTAGCGTCTACAAGCAGTATGGCTCCTTCGCAGGAACTGATGGCCCGGGACACTTCGTACGAGAAATCGACATGTCCTGGGGTATCCACCAGATTGAGGGTATAATCCAGGCCATCCTTACCGCGGTACGACAGGGTTACCGCCTGGCTTTTTATTGTTATGCCCCGCTCGCGTTCGATATCCATGTTGTCCAGCATCTGGGATTGCTGCTTGCGCAGATCGACCATGCTGGCCCGTTCTATGAATCTGTCGGCAAGCGTGCTCTTGCCGTGGTCTATATGGGCTATTATGCAAAAATTGCGGATCAGTGAAATGTCGTGCATTGCTGAAATGTATCCTGAACACCCGGGCTTGATCAATGGCAGCCAATGTATTGCCATCTTTCCAGCAAGGATTATACTTGCGGTATGATTGAACCTGAGCGTATCCGAAATTTGAACCTTGGCCAACCTGCAACCACTCCTGCTTACGTCCTTTACTGGATGCAGGCAGCCCAACGGACAGACGACAACCCTGCCTTGTGGCATGCCATCAGCGAGGCGGATCGCCTTGTCTTGCCTCTTCTTGTGCTGTTTGTTCTCGGCGACTTCCCGGAAGCCAGTGCTGTCCATTTCAGGTGGATGCTGGAAGGCCTGGAAGATACGTCAGTCAGGCTTAGGGATGCCGGCATTGCCTTCAGCATCCAACGGGGAGATCCGGCGGTAGTAGTTGCCAGAATGGGCTTGAAAGCTGCCATGGTCATCTGCGATGCATCGCCCCATCGCTGGGCACGTTCTGCCCGCGTAAGGTTGACCGCTGAAATAACCGTGCCTGTGATAGAGGTAGATGGCGAATCCATAGTACCCCTGCGTATAGCCAGTGCAAAGCAGGAATGGGCCGCCAGAACCATCCGGCCAAAGATAAGCGCTGCCCTGGGCGTATACCTTGAAGGTCCAAGGCTACCCTTGCGTGCTCCCAGGAAAACAGCAGATCAACTTGATGTCCCAAGCAATGATGGCTTGTTCAATGCCTATGGCAAATCACTGAACCCTGTCGATCTGACCGGCAAGCCAGTCCTTCCTTCCTCAGGCAGCCTGGCTGCTGAAACCAGACTGAATTCCTTCTTGGACAACGGCCTTGACTCCTATGATAAAGACAGAAACGACCCGAACTTATCTGGAACCAGCGGTCTATCCCCTTACCTTCATTTTGGACAGATTTCTGCCCTTGCTGTGGCTAGGGCGGCAAGGATCCATGAAGGACCAAGTCTTCCGGCCTTCCTTGAACAACTGGTTTTAAGAAGGGAACTGTGCAGGAATTTCGCCTATTACCGGCCGGATGATTATGATGCCTGGTCGTCTGTTCCAGCCTGGGCTGTCAGGACCCTGGGGGAACACGCGAATGATCCACGGGATTACCTGTACACCCGTTCGGATTTCGAGGCAGCAGCGACCCACGATCCATACTGGAATGCAGCGCAGCATCAGTTGCTCATGACAGGCACCATTCACAACTATATGCGGATGTATTGGGGAAAGATGATATTGGCCTGGAGCAGAACCCCCCGGGAAGCCTTCGAGACTGCCCTTGGCCTGAATGACCGATTGGCCCTGGATGGCAGGGATCCAAATGGCTGGGCTGGAGTGGCCTGGTGTTTTGGCCTGCATGACAGGCCCTGGCCCCAGAGGGCTGTATTCGGAACAGTCCGTTCCATGTCCGCAGCCGGTCTGAAGCGGAAATTCGATGCCGATGCCTATGCACGAACCTGGAACAATTCCCAGCCAAGCAAGCAGTGATACAATTGCCAAATCCTTTCTGTATCGGTACAATGTTCGGACAAAGGAGCAAACTTTCATGATTGACACCTTGAAACTCGAGCATAAGGATGGGATAAAGACAAGCCCCGCTATTACTGTATATGCCCTCTCCACCTGTGGCTTCTGCAAACGGTCCATGGCCTTCCTTGAAACCAATGGATATTCGTATAGATTCATCTACCTTGATAAAATACCTCTGGATAGCAAGACGGAAGTCAAGAAGGAACTGAAGGAAAAATACAAGACAGATATAGCCTTCCCCTTTGTAACCGTTGGTGATTCCGATTATCTGGTTGGCTTCATAGAAGTGGACTGGAAAAAGACACTGGGGCTTTGAATATGGCAGAGAAAAGCATCCAGGATTCTGCCAAATTCGTTGCCATGGTGGCAAAAAAGCAGGGTTGGACCCTGAATCCTGACTCGGAATTCACAGACAGTCTGGTTGAGGGTCTTATGGTCAACTTCAATCGTTATGGGTACTATCTATGCCCTTGCCGTGATACGGAAGGATCACGCGAGGCTGATATTGATGTTCTGTGTCCGTGCAAATATGCCTGGGATGATGTAGCCCAGGCAGGTCATTGCTTCTGTGCCCTTTATCTTCGTCCAGATTTTGCAGAATCCGGGCAACAGCCAAGTGGCATACCGGACAAACGTATTCAGAACACATAATACATCCCGTCCAGACCCGCTTGTGAATGCCGGCCCGGACGGGTTATCATGAATCATGCCTTCAATATACCTTGACTGGGCGGCCAGCGCTCCACCGTGGCATGATTTGCTGCAGGATTACATATCAACATCCCAGGCAAACTTTGCCAACACCTCCAGTA
>MIBM01000411.1:0-1010 GCA_001830645.1 Spirochaetes bacterium RIFOXYC1_FULL_54_7 | reverse complement strand
TGAAAAGGGGAAGCCGGTCCATCGTCATATCCGATATTGAACATTCCGCTATAGACGAACAGGCAAATATACTGGCATCAATGGGCTTGGAAGTACGCAGGGTCAGACCCGACCGCGATGGTTTCGTCGATCCTGCTGCCATTGCGGATGCGGTTAGCAAAGATACTATATTTGTATCGGTGATGACCGTGAACAACGAGACCGGAGCTATCCAGCCCATGGCCAGGCTTGTCCAGGCTGTCGCTGAAGCCAGCAGGGGCAGTCGCAGGCCTTTTTTCCATACCGACGCAGTCCAGGCCTTGGGCAAGATTCCTTTCAGCCCCGCCGCCTTGGATGTTGACGGTGCAGCCTTCAGCGCCCACAAACTTGGTGGACCGCGGGGTATCGGAGCACTCTACCTTTCCAGACCTTTGAAGGTTCTGGCCACTGGCGGAGGACAGGAAAACGGTATACGGGCAGGAACGCATAATCTAGCCGGAGCTGAAGCCCTTGCCAAGGCCGCAAACCGTGCCTGTGCGGATTCATGTAAAGCGCATGAGTTGGCCAGAGTCCTGGAGGCCAGACTCATCAACGGCCTATCATCAATACCAGGAGCTACAATGGTTCCAGCCACCAGAAAAGCAGGGGATCCGCGCTATAGCCCGTTCATTCTATGCGTGTCTTTTCCAGGCTTGGGTGGCGGGACCATGATGCGGGTGCTGGACGATTCAGGGATAGCCGTATCCACTGGTTCAGCTTGCTCCAGCGGCAAACAAGAACGGCGGATACTGGATTCCATGGGCATCGCCAAGGATATTTCTTTTTCATCGATCCGCGTTTCGACCGGACGTGACAGCACAGTTGAAGAGATTGATACTTTCCTGGAGCTGGCAGGTTCGCTGTATGCCCGGTACAAAACCTGATACCACAATGGAGACAGCATGAAAGCACTTTTCCTCATAAAGCTTGGAGAGATACAGCTTAAAGACGGCAACCGCAACGAGTTCATAGAACGCCTGAAGCGGGATCTG
>MIBM01000410.1:28237-36178 GCA_001830645.1 Spirochaetes bacterium RIFOXYC1_FULL_54_7 | reverse complement strand
GAAGGTTTCAACCATCAACCGCAAGAGAGCCTCCGCGCCAGCCTCAGGTGGGAGCAGGTACGTATCCGGGAAGAGATACCCGATCATGGATGCCGCAGGAATACCGAATGAAGAAAGCAAAGCCGGATTGGTTGAAGCTGCAATCACTGAAGAAGCTGAAGCTACACCTGAGGTTTCCGCAGCTGCAGCCAAGGCATCCAGTCCCGAGCCTTCGGGTAGACTTACCCTCACCTGCATCTGCTGTCCCGATACAATGAGGTCAGCGATAGAAGAGCCGGATAAGCCAGGACCTATAAGGTAAATACCTGTCTTTAGTCTTTGTTCTTGTCCCCTGAACTTTACGAGTAGTCTGAACAAATCAGTCGAACGTATTGCGCCGGCTTCCTGAAGACGCCTTGCTACAGCTACCGCCGATTCACCAGGAGAAACACGGAATTCAAGGCCATTTTTATCAATGGATCCTGTAGGAGCATCCAGGAAATCAACAAAGAACAGGGCTCCAACCAGCAGGGCTATCATAACCAGAACAAGCATGGATGATAGAACAACAAATATCTTCAAGGCCTTTCGGCTGGCTACCTTTTCAGGCATCTATTCCTCCAATGCAGGTGTGATGGTAGTAAGCTTGTTGCCCCGTCACACCTGGGGATTTGCCAGTCTCGCAGAATAGGATTCAACAAGATCTTCCATTTGCTCTACCGAAAGGTTACCGTACAACGATGAACGCAATCGTTCCAATGTAGCTAGCTGGAAGCGATCCAGCCTATCTTCCTGTTCAACTAGTGCCAGGTAGATGGCAACAATTTCGTCGCCTTTGAAATCCATGGCTTCCCGGTGATTCGCATACTGATCAAACGTCAATTTCCAGTCCTTCCCGAGCCAGTATGACCTGTATACCACGCTCTTCCATGTGACCAAGATACCAGGCGGCTGATTTCAGAATTGACCCTACTTTCTGATCACCATATGCTGGTTCATGATGAAACAAAATCAGCCGCTTGATATTCCAGCTTGCCGCAAAGTCAGCTGCAAGGCTGAAGGATGAATGTCCCCAATATCGCTTCTCTATAGCTTCCTCCAAGGTATATTGGGCATCGATGATCAATGCATCTGCATTCCTGAAATATGAATCGTTGGCCGGTGTTCTGTCAAAATCAGCAGGATCAAGCTCCGTATCAGTTGAATAGATGGCTTTTCGTCCATCTTCCTCCACTGCATAGCTGTAACAACCCCCTGGATGGCTCATAAGTCGATGTCGGATTTTGACCTTTCCAATTTTTACGCCTTCTCCCTCCAGATGAACGTATTCTTTGCTGGCTTGCATGGCATCCATCCCGATCGGGAAATATGGTTGCCTCATCTGACCCTCCAGTATTTCGCAGAGGTGTGGATCCGGGCTGTACATAACCAGAGTATTCGCCTTATCAAAACCTGGCGCGAAAAAAGGAAGCCCTTGAACATGATCCCAATGGAAATGAGAGAAGAACAGGTGAATGGCGTCTGGCTTTTTTGCAGCTACAATCTCCTGTCCAAGGTTCCTTATGCCTGTCCCGGCGTCGAAGACTATACGGCAATGTTCGGATGTGCAGAATTCCACACACGCCGTGTTTCCCCCAACAGTTGAAAAAAGACTGTCCGGTAGCAAACCAAGAAAACGTTCCCGTGATTCCTGTGAAACCAGGTCTTCTGGTGAAATTCGTTGGATTATCGAAGAAATCTTGCTTTTAAGACTCGATGGAGTCAGAGGTGTTGGCAGTGATCCGCGCACTCCCCAGAATCGAATTTTCATTTATGTTCTCCAGCGTATATCCGTATGGAACTAAAACTGGTGGATGCTTCCAGCGACGTGCGAGCAGTTCGTCGATAAGCTCCATCGAAACGAGAGGACCAGAACCCATACCTGGACAATCTTCTGCTTCTACCAGCCAGGACTTTCTGGATTCGACTATCCTCTCCCAAAATGGATAGGTGGAACACTGCAGAGGTCTTGCAGGATAGACAGAACATCCCTCATTCCAGAAGATGCAATCAAAGCGATTTGTTTCCAGAAGACTGATGGCAAGTCCGGTTCCCAAATCAACAGTCCTCGTAAATTTAATCAGAAAATCCCGAAAGGCAAGCCCTGTGGCGTCCATAAGGCGCAAAATATCATTCGATGACAGGAATACGAAGCCTGGTTCATGTCTGCAGCATTTTGAGCAAGCGGTACAACCGAAACGCAATCCTTCGATATAGAATGGATCGTTCATGATTTCTCGTTCCTTAAGGTATTACTTCAACGTATGATCGGAAGGCGGAAAATCAAAAAAGCCGCCTTTCGGCGGCGATCTATGGAGAGAGAAGGATTTGAACCTTCGAAGGCTGAGCCAACAGATTTACAGTCTGCCCCCTTTGACCACTCGGGAATCTCTCCGTACTTTTTCAGATCGTGCCATCCATTGGCTTGAGCCATCTCTCGGAATCGAACCGAGGACCTCGAGATTACAAGTCACGCGCTCTGCCAACTGAGCTAAGATGGCGTCTGAACGATGACGACTATAGCCAATACGTCCAATCACGTCAAGCACTCCTGGTATTATCAACGCAGAGGTGCGAAGTAGCCTGTTTCATCCTTGCCGGAACGATCCCTGAGGTAGGCCTCAACCCCGAAAGGCAGATAGGTACGACCGAAACCATCATCAGCGCTTGAAATAAAAGATAATCTATAGCTACCAGTCGGAGCTGTCCTGATCTCACTCGCAATGGCAGCCAGGCCTTCCGGTCTAGCTGCCCTGATTACAGAGCCACCACTGGCTCCTGCCAGATATTCAATGACAGGAGATACAATATTTTGACCTATTACTATGGCATGGAATGAAATGCTGTTTGCCCCGAGCAAGGATGCGAGTTCTTTAAGAGATGGTCCGTCAAGAAGGCCTTCATTGGCTGATCCAGTTGTAAGATAGATAACAGCACGCCGACCTGCACTTGCCCCAAGGCTTCCTGCCGCCAACCGCAGTCCCGTATCGAATCGCCAGGAATCGAAACCCTTCATGTTCAGAAGAGTCGCAGTCAAAGGTCCAAGACCCCCAGTCACAGCCGGTTGGGCTGAGGTGCCCGCCAGTATAAGTCCGACGGAGGCATCTGTCCCTAGACTGGCATAAAAATCACTCAGGACATCCCTGGCCTCGAGACGGAGGCTTTGCATTCCGGAAGAACCTTCAACAAGAATGATGCTGTCGATTCGGGTTGATGCATCGAGTGTTCCTCCAAAAGCATAACCCTTGGTGGGGAGTATTGATTCCATCACGACATCAACTGACTTTTCTCCTTCTATCCGCCTTTCAGTGCGGCGTACTCGCTCAGCGATATAAAAATTCGATGATCCCAACCCTGTCATAGGCATTCCTGCCCTATCCTTGACAGTGACATCCATACTTATCTGTGGGAAGTTGTCACTGTAGACACGGAGGACCTCGACAGAAAGACCTGCGTAACGTGTCTGAGGATCGGAACTGTATACCAGCTCGGATGCATCAAAATCGGTAAAAAGAAGGTCTCCGTTTGCATCAAAGGCGGCGGATACCAGATGTGGATTCCGGCGTTCGGATCTGTATAACTCTTTGATTGAACCAGATTCAGGATCCAGAAGCACTATCCGGGAGCCGTCGGCGAGTAGTAGCCGCCCCTCTACCGGACGCATACCTTCGGGGCCATCCAGCCGGCTGGATGGCACTTGTCCAAGATAATTTCCATAGGTGTCGAAGATGAAAACCAACTTCATGAACGCATCGGCTACGTATATTTTTTCATCTATCACGGCAATACCGGTAGGTAGCTTGAGGCCATTAAATATGGGACTTCGACCACCGAACGATAGTACCCAAGACCCGTCGGTTGCATATTTTAGTATGCGCCCCGAACCTGCATCACTTGCATAGACATAGCCGAAACCATCCGAGGCCAGGTACTGGGGACCAGAAAGGCGGGAAGAGCCGGAACTGGATTCCGCGTAGCCAATGATCCGCCCTTCAGGACTGAGATGAACCAACCTGTCAGCCTGGAATTCACTAAGGAATATAGAACCATCTTCCATCACAGCACAGGCGAATGGACGGTCGAAGCCAGAACTGCCACCCTGTACACGCTGGATGATCTGACCATTCGCATCGATGAACAGAAGGTCGTTTGTTCCATGACTTACGAGGATTATCGAGCCATCAGGACGTGGTTCTATCCATGTGGGTCTATTGAATCTTGTATCCTGACCGGTTTTACCGGCTACTTCGGCGACCCGTACATAACGTGGGGCGAATCCTGTCCTTTCTGGAGCATACATGCCGCCAGCCATTTCGATACGGGACTGCACATAGGGGCTTGGGCCTGCATATACCACAGCCTCTTCCCAGCGGTCAATGGCTGTGGTTGAAAGACCCAAACGGTAGTAGGCTTTCCCCAGCCAGAACAGTCCAAGAGCATCCTGGGGAGAGTCAATGAGGGTTTTCTCAAAGGATAACAGGGATTCCGCGTACCGGCCTCGATGGTAAGCCTCAACGCCGGTCCTGAAGGCATCCCTTCCAAGGGGGGATTCGATACGGTAGATGAATTGGGCACCGGCAGTGCCCGTACAGACAGCAAGCAGTAGCAGCAGCCACATAGAATGACCTGCTTTTTGTGGGGTCATGACTGTGTAACCTTCCTGAAAGCCTTCAGGTGCTTGATAACATCTGGATGATCCGCAAGAAGCTCAGCGGCCGACTGCAGATAAGGGCCGGCTTCACCGAGCATTCCCAGCTGGAAGTAAGCCCACCCCAGGGAATCGGAATATGCTGGGTTTCCGGGATCACCATCAAGGGCTTTCCTGCAACAGGTAAGCGCCTTTTTTAGATCCTTGCCAGTACAGGCCAGAAGGTAGCCGTATCCGTTCAGGGCATTCAGGTTTTCAGGATCGTATTCAAGTGCTTTTACATACCATGAAAGAGCTTCATCACGCTTGCCCTGCACCCATTGTACATAGGCCAAGGCTGAGCAGATTTGAACTGAGGGACCACCAGTAGAGTCAAGAAGTTTTCGAAGTTCATATTCCGCGAGCTTAGTTCTGCCTGTAACACTGTAGACATAGGCAAGGGTAAGGCGGCATTGCCTGGTGCGCTCGTCCTCACTTCCCGAGGTGACAACCTGTTCCAAATACAATAAGGCTTCGTCAAAGCGTTCGAGTCGCACATGGCATAATCCAAGTAGATACGCCAGTTCGAGGTAATCATTTTCGTCTACCGGTGCTGCAGAAAGCGTGACAAGGGCTGTTTCGTAGTCCTTTGCCTTGTATTCGGCCATTGCTCTTGCGATGATCGACGAGGCAGACTTCACTTTTTTCACCGCGGCACCTCTAGTTCGACATTACGAGGCAAGCCGGCAACCTCGCCCACGGCGTGTGGATAGACAGCAATCCTGGTCAAGGATGCAAAACCACGGCGCACGGCATCCTCATCGGTTCCGGTTTCTGGATCCGTTTCGATGGTACCCTCTCCGAAAAAACAGTAGGTGTATCCATCGGGGCCATCAAAAAACTTAAGCGTATCCCTGTAGCGTCTTCTACTGGGTACCGTTTCCTCAATTTCGTATATCGTACCATCCGGGACATCAGGAGCATTCAGGTTCAGAAAGACATCAGGACTCCATAGGCCGATGAAATCGTCTAGATTGATCGCTAGAAGGTTAGCCAAGGCATTATACCTGTACGGATCAACATAGGAAGCCAGCGAAACCGCAATACCCGGCAATCCGATCATGGAGGCCTGCCGTGCAGCGGCAGCAGTACCGGAATAGACAAGATCGGTTCCCAGGTTTGGTCCGCGATTGATGCCCGATACAATGATGTCTGGTTTGAATGGCAGTACACCTTGGGCTGCCAGGATGACACAATCAGCAGGAGTACCCGAACAAGTGTAGTGGCGGTCTGAAATTTTGCGTATTTTAAGCGGGTGACGCAAGGACAGAGCATGACTCATACCGGAACGTTCACCATCCGGAGCTAGAATCCAGACTTCATGCTCCCGGGAAAGGGAACTATCCAGAGCTATTATACCTGCAGCCATATAGCCATCATCATTGGTAAGAAGAATTCTCATATCATCTCCAGGCCTTAGTGAATCATCATGCCGGAGCCAGGTTCAATATCCCATACTACCGGTTTGAAACCGAAAATACGCTCATATTCATCAAGCCGCTGCCGGTATTCGTCTATGGAATCATTTTCAAGAATTGTAACAATACAGCCGCCGAAACCTTTGCCGGTCAGACGGCTTGCATGGACACCATCGATTTCCAGAGATCGTTTGACGAGCCAATCTACTTCCGGACATGAAATTTCATAATGGTTCCGCAAGCCTGTCTGCGAACGGTTCAGGGTTTTGGAGAATGACAGGAGATCGCCGTGCAAGGCAGCTTCCTTTGCTTCCCGTACCCTGAGGATCTCGTCGAGATAAAAAGAACAGTGGCGTCGTATATGTTCAGGCATGATGCCCATGTATTCTTCAAGATCATTGATATCATAAGCCCTGAGTCCCTTGGAAGCGCCTCCGAGTATCGACAGACCTTTTGCACAATCAGCAGTGCGGGTGGCAAGTTCAGTATCTACCGGCGGTCGCGGTACCCGTGAATCCGTAAGAAGGACACGAGTGGACCCGAAGGGCAAGGGTATTGCCTCTGTCTTGGCTGTACCCGCATCTACATGGATAAGTGTAAACTCGCTCGATCTAATGGTAGCCAGGTAATCAGATACTCTCGACTGCCGTTCGAAGTAAAGCCTGTCTACTGCCACCACATCCCGTTCGAGGGCTTCATCGCCATGATCGACGCCAGTTGCGATCGCTACAGCCCGGACTGCGACACAGGTGAGGGCAGCCGCTGACCCAAGACCGAGATCCATTGGGATATCACCCCATAAGGTGATGTTGAAGCCCCGGGACAGCGAGCCTTCAGCGGCTCGGATTGCCAGTGCACCTTTGACATAGTTGGACCAGCGATCCTCGCGTTTATATTTGAGGTTCGATATGTTGGTACGTTTTCGTTCATTCAGGTCTGCTGCGTAGAATCTGATAGAAGAATCACGACGGGGTGAAAGGGCGATTGCCAAGCGGTGATTGAATGGAAGGGCTAGAAAACAACCATCGGCATTGGCAGTATGCTCGCCAATAAGACGTACAACGCCTGGTGCCGAGACTATCACCTCCGGCGGAGCTTCGTATTCGATGCGGTGCAACTGTGCTATATCCATACGTGCTGGTTCCGCCGTCTTCATATATTATTGCCTATCATACTTCAAAAGAGATGGATCATCAATAAAAAACGGCTGAAACCCAGGATTGGCTTACTTGTAGATCAGATGAAAGCGCCATGAGATTTTAAAAGAGGCTGTTTTTGACAAACGTGGTACGATAGGTATACTATCTGATTATGGGTACAATTCGAGTATCACCAGATAAATTCATGTTTCTTCCTCTGGCCGCAATCCTGATGCTGGCTAACTGCGTTGCTGTCCCCCCTGAACAAGCAGAACCAGTTTCCCAGGACACTGAACTACAGACGGAAACCGTGATTGTCGAGGAGGCTGTCCCCAGTATCGAGCCACCAATGCTGGAGTCACCACCTCCCGAACCTGTTACTGAACCGGAACCTGAGCCCCAAGTCGAACCAGAAACGATTATTGAACCCGAACCTCCAGTTATCGTTTTTGATCCAACTACCGTCAGCGCTGAGGTGAGGGAAATGACCTTCGTGGATGTAAAACGGCTGATCCAGAATCTGAATACGGTCATCCAGACACGAAACTACGAACTTTGGACAACAAATTTGACCGATGACTACCTTGCGTACTGGTCTGACCCTGAAACACTGTCCCGCTTGTCCGAATCGCCTGTCCTGAGGCGCCAGAATATTACTCTTTCGACGCTACATGACTAT